>CALEGL010000318.1 GCA_937876495.1 uncultured Bifidobacterium sp. | reverse complement strand
TGGGCGCGCACAACATCCCCGAGCTGCAGCAGCGCGGCCGCTTCATCCGCATCACGGACGCCGGCCTGCGCGAGTCGCATCCGCATGACATCGTCATGACGGCCGAGGCCCCGAACTACAGCGGCTTCCACAACTGACGCCGAAACCGACGCCGACCTGGGTCCGCTAGGCGAGGAGCCCGCCGGGGAGAGCGATCCCTCCGGCGGGTTCCGTCGTTCCCGATGCGGTCCCGGGCGGGCGGTAGCCTCGAGGGTTCGGGTCGCGGACCCGCCGGCGGTCGGCGGCGCGACGGATTCGAGGAAAGGAAGCCGTATGGCTGATCGACAGGACGATCCCACGTTCACCCCCGAGGAGTCGAGGCTCATCTGGATCGACTGCGAGATGACGGGGCTTGACGTCTTCCACGACGAGCTGTGCGAGGTGTCCGTCGTCCCCACGGACTTCGACCTCACCGTGCTCGATGAGGGCATCGACCTCGTCATCCGTCCATCCGACGCCGCCGTGGCGCATATGAACGACTTCGTGCGCCATATGCACACATCCTCCGGCCTCGTCGACGAATGGAACCGGTCGGGGCTGCCCCTTCAGGAGGCGCAGAGGCGCGTCGTCGACTACGTCTCCCGGTTCCTTCCCGCCCGCGGCAAGGCCCATCTGGCAGGCAACTCCGTGGGATCCGACAAGAAGTTCCTCGACCGTTACATGCCCGACCTCATGTCCCGCCTGCACTACCGGGTGATCGACGTGAGCACCCTCAAGGAGCTCGCCCGGCGCTGGTATCCGGCGGTGTACGAGGCCAAGCCCGCCAAGCACGGCGGGCATCGCGCCCTGGCGGACATCATCGAGTCCATCGACGAGCTGCGCTACTACCGCGACATGATGTTCGTCCCCTCGCCGGGTCCGGACGCCGACGCCGCGAAGGTGGGCGCAGCGAGGATCGAGGAGACGAGCCTGTTGCGTCGCTACGAGAGCAAGGGCGCGCCCGTCGAGGACCCGGATCACCCCGAGAAGGCCGGGTACTGAGACACGAGGTGCTGATACACGATACCGGGGCCTGATGCCGGGGCCGGGCGTCGACGGCGTCTCAGCGGCCACGCATGGCACCCGGACCCCGCGCAAGGAGGACGAATGACGGCAGTCGACTGGACGACCATCCCCGCCGGGGACCACGGCATCCGCCTCGTCGTGGCCGATATGGACGGCACTCTTCTCGACGCCTCCAGCCGCGTTCCCGACGTCTTCTGGCCGCAGCTCAAGGCCATGCGCGAACGCGGCGTGATCTTCGTCCCCGCCAGCGGACGCCAGTACGCCACCCTCGAGCGCATGTTCGGGAAGGCCAACGCCGGTGGCTCGTACATAGCCGAGAACGGCAACCTCGTCGTGTCCGACGGCAGGGTGGTGTCGGTGACGGGCATGGACTCCGCAGCGGTGCGGCGCATGGTCGAGGCGGGGAGCCGTGCGCTGGAGACCGGGACGCATGACATCGGCATGGTGCTGTGCACCCCCGACTGCGCATACGCCTCCCGGCGCGAACCCGCCTTCCTCGCCGAGGCGGGCAAGTACTACGCGCGTCTGGAGCTCGTCCCCGACCTCAGGGACGTCCCCGGCACCGTCATCAAGGTCGCCGTCTACGACTTCGGGGACGCCGAATCCACGGCCCGCGAGGTGTTCGGCTCCTTCCGGCGCGACCATCAGGTCGTCGTCTCCGGGCCCCACTGGGTGGACGTGATGGACCGCGGCACCGACAAGCTCCGTGGCGTGCTCGCTCTGCAGCGGGCGCTTGGCGTGAGTCGGGAGCATACGGCCGTCTTCGGCGACTACCTCAACGACCTCGAGATGCTGTCCGCGGGGGAGTGGTCCTTCGCGATGGCGAACTCCCATCCCCGCCTGTTCGAGGCGGCCCGGTATCTGGCCCCCTCGAACGTCGATCTCGGCGTGCCCCGCGTGCTGGAGAGGCTGCTCGGGCTTCCGCTTGCATATCCATCAGGACCTTCGTCCGATGCGGATGCCCCGGGCGCGGTCCGTTCCGGCGAGCTGGGATCTGACGGATTCGCGGTCCGCGACCCGTGGAAGGAATCCGGACGATGAGGCAGACGGACGCTCTGGCGATACTCGGCGCGGGGGCCAGCGTCTTCCTCACCGGCGCCCCGGGAGCCGGCAAGACCTACGTTCTCAACCGCTTCGTCGCCCTGATGCGTGACAGAGGGGCGCATGTCGCCGTCACCGCATCCACCGGCATCGCCGCCACGCATGTCAATGGCCGGACGATCCATTCCTGGAGCGGCATCGGCGTGGCCACCGTTCTGACGGACTTCCTGATGCGCACCATCCGATCCCGGCGTCGGCGCCGCATCCAGGAGGCGGACGTCCTCGTCATCGACGAGGTGTCGATGATGCCCGCCTGGCTGTTCGACATGGTCGACCGCGTCTGCCGGGTCATCCGCCGCAGCCCCGACCCCTTCGGCGGCCTGCAGGTCGTGCTGTCCGGGGACTTCTTCCAGCTGCCGCCGGTGAGCCGTCCCGGCAGAGGCTCCGCCCCCGGGAATGTGGGGGACGATCCTCTGCGCGGGCGCTATCGCGAGGAGGGGCGGGATCCGGACGGCTTCGTCTCCGAATCCTTCGCCTGGGACGATCTCTCGCCGGTGGTGTGCTATCTCACGGAGCAGCACCGCCAGGACGACTCGACACTGCTGGGGGTGCTCGAGGACATCCGCCACGGCGAGGTGGACGATCCCGACCGCGAGACCCTCGCAGGGCGCATCGGTCTGGAGCCCGAGGAGGGTCTCGCCGCCGTGCATCTGTTCCCCGTCAACCGGCAGGCCGACGACCTCAACGGCCGTCGTCTGGCGGCCATCGCATCCCCGGAACGCAGCTTCACGGCCACCAGCGCCGGCCCGGCCGATCTCGTGCGACAGCTGACCCGATCCATGCTCGCCCCGCAGCTGCTGACCCTCAAGGAGGGCGCCGCCGTCATGGCGCTGCGCAACGACCCCGACGGACAGTTCGTCAACGGCTCGATAGGCACGGTGACGGGATTCGCCCGGGAATCATCGGGAGGCTGGCCGGTCGTCGCCTTCGACAACGGCCATGTCGTCACCATGAAGCCGGCGGACTGGGCGATGATGGACGGCGAGACGACTCTCGCCTCCGTCTCCCAGGTGCCTCTGAGATGCGCATGGGCGATCACCATCCACAAGTCCCAGGGCATGACGCTGGACCGGGCCGTCATGGACCTGCGACGCACCTTCGCCCCTGGCATGGGCTACGTCGCGCTGTCCCGCGTCGAGGGGCTTGACGGTCTCTTCCTCGAGGGCATCTCCGAACGCGCCTTCCTCGTCTCCCCACGGGCGGTCGAGCTCGACGAGGAGCTCCGCCGCCGCTCGCAGGACGCCGAAGGGCTTCTCGCCGCCTCGGGTTCTGAGGCCTTCGTCCGTAGAGGGCAGGAGGATGACGAATTCTCTCAGGCCGGGCTGTTCTAGGCCGGGCCGTTCTCGGCCGGGCCGTTACGGGCTCGATCCGCCAGGTCGTGGCTCTGTCTCATGCCGCCGGCACCGGTCTCCATTCCGCTGTGTTTCCCGGTCCGATCCGGTGGTTCCGGAGCCCGGACATCCCTCCGGATGTCCCCTTGCGGGCATACCTTGGGGCGCATGACCGCCACAGCACTTCGCATGTCGACACTGTTCCTGCGCACCCTGAGGGAGGACCCCGCCGACGCCGACGTCGACTCCGCCCGCCTGCTTCAGCGCGCAGGCTACATCCGCAAGGCCGCGCCCGGGATCTGGACGTGGCTGCCCCTCGGCCTGCGCGTGCTGAACAAGGTGGAGGCCATCGTCCGCGAGGAGCTCAACGGCATCGGCGCCCAGGAGGTGCACTTCCCCGCCCTCCTGCCCCGCGAACCCTACGAGGCCACGCATCGCTGGGAGGAGTACGGCGAGAACATCTTCCGTCTCAAGGACCGTCACAAGGCGGACTACCTGCTGGCTCCCACCCATGAGGAGATGTTCACCCTTCTCGTCAAGGACATGTACTCCTCGTACAAGGACCTGCCCGTCACCCTCTACCAGATCCAGACGAAGTACCGCGACGAGTTCCGCCCCCGCGCCGGCCTCATCCGCGGCCGCGAGTTCGTCATGAAGGACGCCTACTCCTTCACCGTCGACGAGGAGGGGCTGAGGAAGGCCTACCTCGACGAACGCGGCGCCTACGAGCGCATCTTCCATCGGCTTGGCGTCGACTACGTCATCGTCCATGCCATGTCGGGGCCGATGGGGGGTTCCGCCTCCGAGGAGTTCCTCTGCCCGCTGGCCATCGGCGAGGACACTTTCGCGCTTGCCCCCGACGGTAAGGCCTGGAACGTCGAGGCCCTCACCACCCCCAGGCCCGAGGACGTCGACTTCTCGTCCGCGCCCGTGCTGCAGGAGCTGGAGACGCCCGATTCCGCCACCATCGACACCCTCGTTTCCCAGGCCAACGCCCTTCATCCTCGTGAGGATGGACGCGCCTGGACGGCCGCCGACACCCTCAAGAATCTCGTCATCGCCGTCAAGCATCCCGAGGACGCCGAGCACGACAAGCCGTGGCGCGAGATCGTCGCGGTCGGCGTGCCCGGGGACCGCCAGGTGGACCTCAAGCGTCTCGAGGCGCAGTTCGCCCCCGCGGAGATCGAGGAGGCCACCGAGGACGACCTCAAGGCGCATCCGGAGTTTGTCAGGGGTTACATCGGGCCGCGCGTACTCGGTCCCCAGGCGCGGGCGAACGAGTCCATCGCCGACCCTGTGCGCTATCTCATGGACGCCCATGTCGCCCGTGGATCCGAATGGATCACCGGCGCCGACAGAACGGGCGTGCACCTCTTCCATGCCGTGTACGGACGGGACTTCGAGGCCGACGGCGTCGTCGAGGCCGTGGAGGTTCGTCACGGCGACATGAGTCCCGACGGGTCCGGGCCGCTGAGCTTCCAGCGAGGCGTGGAGATCGGCCAGGTCTTCCAGCTGGGACTCAAATACTCCAACGCCTTGGGACTCAAAGTCCTCGACCCCAACGGCAAGGCCGTCCCCGTGTGGATGGGCTGCTATGGCATTGGCGTCTCCCGCGTCATCGCCTGCATCGCCGAGGCGCATCATGACGAACGCGGACTGGACTGGCCTGCCGCCATCGCCCCCGCGCAGGTGCATGTCATCGCCACGGGCAAGGACCAGAAGGCCTTTGACGCCGCCGACGCCCTGGTCGCCGAGCTGGAGTTGCGCGGCATCGAGGTGCTCTACGACGACCGTCGCAAGGTCTCGCCGGGCGTGAAGTTCAAGGACGCCGAGCTCATCGGCGTCCCCCTGGTGGCCGTGGCGGGGCGGGACACCGTCTCCAACGGGACGATCGAGGTGCGCACCCGTACGGGTGCCGATCTGGCCGCCGTTCCCGCCGATGAGGCGGCCGACGAGCTCGTCCGGCGTCTTTCGGCACTGGGCTAGGACTCCGCCGATGCGAGGGCATGCAGGCCCCGAACCGACGATTATGTGACTGCCGGTTCGGGGCCAGTCATATCCTCATCGGCCTTCGCCGTGTCGCCCCGGCTCGTCCTCGTGCTGTTTCGGACGTCGCTGCGGATGTCGTTCCACGACGTCTTCCGTTCCCGCATCCTCCTTCGTTCCCGTGGTGTCTTCCGTTCCTGCGACGCCATCCAGCGCCTTTCCTGCCTTTTCATCGCTTCTGACCACAGGTGTCTCGATACCAGGTGTTTCCCGGCATGACGGACGAAGGTGGGAAGGCCGCCGGGGTCGTGCCGAACCAGGCGGAGCCGTTGCCGTCAGGCCACGGCGCCCGTCGCGCACGACCCCATGGCGGACCACGCGGCGGGGCGGGGCATGCCCTTCTCGCGCATCATCGTACGGGCATCGTTCCGTACTCGAATCGTCACAGGGTCAAGGGAGAGGGAAACATGGCACAGCAGGGAACGGTCGTCATCACCGGATACGTCGGGTCGGCCCCGACGAGCTTCGGCAGGCAGGGGGGAACGGCCGCGTGCTCGTTTCGTCTGGCCTGCACCAGACGCTTCTTCCATGCGGGGGAGGGAGCTTGGCGTGATCATCCCACGGTGTGGATCACGGTCAAGGCGTTCCGGACGCTGGCGGCGAACGTGGAATCGAGCGTTCACAAAGGCGATCCGGTCATCGTGACGGGGACGCTGGCCAGCGAGGAGTGGACGAAGGATGGGACCGTCCGCTCCTCGCTTGTTCTTGAGGCGGCTTCCGTCGGCCATGACCTGACGCGGGGGACGAGCGTCTTCACCAGATCGTCCTCCGGGCGGCGTGATGATGGTGCACCGGAGAACGGAGGTTCCGGGGCGTCGGCCGACGCGGGACGGCGAATCGGATCCGCGGATATCGGGACGGGCGAGGACGGCCTTGACGAGTTCGACGCAGGGGTGATGTGATGGCGGACGTCCTCGCCGCCGCCGAGGGCCGGGATCGGCGGCGGGACGAGGAACCTACCAGATGCGCACGCGACGGTCGGGGTCCAGCCACATCCTGTCGCCGGGGCGCACATCGAACGCCCGATAGAAGGCGTCGGTGTTGCGGACGATGCCGTTGGTGCGGAACTCGGCAGGGGAGTGGGGGTCGATCTGCAGATACTGCTCCGCCAGCTCGTCACGCTGCTTCGTGCGCCAGATCGAGGCGTAGCTGAGGAAGAAGCGCTGCAGGCCGGTGAAGCCGTCGATGACGGGGGCCTGATCAAGGGCCTTGAGCACCGCGTCGGCGGATCCGTCCGGGCCGAGCCCATGTTCGGCCTGCAGCGCGAAGGCGTAGGCTTTGAGGGCGATGTTCGCGCCGGACAGGTCGCCGATGTTCTCGCCGATGGTCAGGGAGCCGTTGACATGCGGGGCCTTCGAGGGGGCATCCGCGTACTTCTCGAGCAGCTGCGAGGGGACGAAGGTGTCGTACTGCTCGATGAGCGCGTGGGTTCGGGCCTCGAAGTTGCTTCGGTCCTGCGGCGTCCACCAGTCCTTGAGCCGCCCGTCGCCGTCGTAGCGGCTTCCCTGGTCGTCGAAGCCATGGCCGATCTCATGGCCGATGACGGTGCCGATGCCGCCGTAGTTCGCCGCATCCTCCGCCTCGGGGTTGAAGAACGGAGGTTGGAGGATGGCGGCGGGGAAGACGATGACGTTCATCGTCGGCTCGTAGTAGGCGTTCACCGTCTGAGGGTTCATCAGCCATTCGTCCCGGTCCACGGGGTGGCCGGCCTTCGACAGCTGGAAGCCGGACTCGTCGAGGCAGACGGCCCGCATGTTCTCCACGAGTCCTCTGTCCGCGGCCACGTCAAGTGGCCCGTAGTCGCGCCAGTGGGTGGTGCATCCGATCTTGGGGACGAACTTCGTCAGCTTCTCCAGCGCCTTCGTCTTCGTCTCCTCGCCCAGCCAGTCGCTGGAGGAGATCGAGACCCGGTAGGCCTCGATGAGATGGGAGACGAGCTCCCGCATGCGGCGTCGGGACTCCTCGGGGAAGTGCAGGCGGACGTATTCGCGACCCACGTCCTCCCCGCAGCTCGAATTGACGAGCGAGACGGCGCGCTTCCACCGGTCGCGCTGGGCCTTCGTCCCCGACAGCGTCCGACCATAGAAGTCGAAGTTCGTCGAATCGAAGTCGCTGGAGAGCATCGGCGCCCAGCCGATGAGCACGTGGACGCGCGCCCAGAGCTTCAGATCGTCCAGCGTCGCATCGCGCCAGAAGGCGTCAAGGCCGGTGATGAAGCTCGGCTCGTGCACGATGACGCGCCCCAGCACGGCCTTCATGTCGAGCGGGCGGGCGGTCGCCGTCGAGGAGGAGTCATAGGACGCCTGCCAGGAGGAGATCCAGCGGTCGACGTCGATGTCCGACAGCATGGCCGACAGCTCGTCGAAGGTGACCGGGTTGTAGGTCTTCTTCGAATCGCGGGTGGCCACGTTGTCCCAGTGGTGGGAGGCGATCGACGTCTCCACCCGAAGCAGTCGGGACGCCTGGCCTTCGGCGTCGTCATAGCCGGCATGGCGAAGCTGCTCGCCCACCATGCGCACGTAGGCGGCGCGGATCCCCTCGTAGCGGCGGTCGCGGTAGTAGGCCTCGTCGGGAAGTCCCAGACCGCCCTGCTCGAGATGGACGATGCTCACGTCGGGGTCGCCCGGGTCGCCGTAGACGGCCGAGTCGATGAGGTCCGGGCCGCCCAGGGGGTTGAGGCGTCCCAGCGCCTCCAGAAGCGCGTCCTTGTCCGCGGAGGAGTCCACGGCCTCGAGATCCGGACGGATGGGGTCGTCGCCGGCCTTCTCGATGGCCTCGACGTCGAGGAACGAGAGGTACAGCGCCCGCGACTTCACGGCGGGGCAGTCCTCCTCCTCGAGGATGTCGCGCACGTCGCTCTCCGCCTGCTCGGCCAGACGGTCGAAGGAACCATAGCGCGAACGGTCGTCGGGAAGACGGTAGGTGTCGATCCAGGGGCCGTTGACGTGGCGGAAGAGGTCGTCGCCCGCAGGGGTGACGGCGGAGAACGATGCCGGGTCTATGCCGGATTCCAGGGGTGTCGTCATAGCTTCACCCTATCCGCGCGAGATGACAACCTCCGGGGATTTCCGTGGTCGACGGTCTTCCTCTAGCATGGTGAGAAGGCGCCGCATCCGTCGGCGCGTGACCGGGTCGATGAGGACCTGGCCGCCGATTCCAAGGAGGGACCATGACGATGAATGATGACATGCCAGATGTGAATGGCGGCCGATCCGATCCGGGCCCCTTCCGCCTCGTCGAGGAGCTGCTGCCGAACAGAGCGAAGAACGCGATACGCGCCGGATATGCGCTGCTGGGCGTGGCGGCGGTGCTGCTGGGCGTCGCCCTGCTGTTCTGGCCCGGTCACACGCTCGCCGTGGTGGCCGTGCTGCTGGGCATCTACTTCATCGTCTCCGGAGTCGTCCGCATCGTCAGCGCCATCGTGGAGCTTGGACTTCCCGCAGGCTGGCGCGTCCTGGACATCCTCGTCGGTCTTCTGCTGTCCGTCGGCGGCGTGGTGATGCTGAGGAACGCGACGCTGTCGGCGGCCGTGCTCGCCGTGCTCGTCACCGTGACGATCGGCATCGGATGGATCATGGAGGGCGTCGTCGCCCTGGCCGAGTCATGGCGGACCACCCATTCGGGCTGGGCGGTGGCGTACGGGCTGCTGTCCCTCGTCGCCGGCGTCATCATCCTTGTCTTCCCGGTCTCCTCGACGGGCATGCTCGTGGTCTTCGCCGGCGCCGCCCTTGCGGTGCTCGGCGTCGTGGCCCTCGTGAGGGCCTTCACCTTCGGCCGCGTCCCGCGCTAAGAGGCGGTCTGGCGCGACCCGCGGAGGAGAGGCGGCCGGACGGGCGTGACCGACGGGCGGGCGTCTTCGTCCGCTTGTTGGCCGGAGTCACTAAGGTGATGGCCATGATCGAACTGAAGACACCCTCGGAGATCGAGGAGATGAAGCCCGCCGGCCGCTTTGTCGGGTCCATACTCAAGGAGCTCAGGGCCCGCACCAAGGTCGGCACCAATCTGCTGGACATCGACGACTACGTGCGCCGCCGCATCGAAAGCCGCAAGGGGGCCGAGTCCTGCTACGTCGACTACGCACCGGACTTCGGCACCGGCCCCTTCGCGCACTACATCTGCATCTCCGTCAACGACGCCGTCCTGCACGGGGTCCCGTACGACTACACCCTGAAGGACGGGGATCTCGTCAGTCTGGACCTCGCCATCAACGTGGACGGCTGGGTCGGCGACTCGGCCATCAGCTTCGTCGTCGGCGACGACCCCGACCCCGAGGACCTGCGTCTCATCGCATGCACGGAGGACGCGCTCGCGGCGGGCATCGCCCAGGCGCAGCCCGGCAACAGGCTCGGCGACGTGTCCGCGGCCATCGGCGACGTGGCGCGTTCGCAGGGCTACACCGTGAACGTCGAGTTCGGCGGCCACGGCGTCGGCCATGTCATGCACGGCGACCCGCATGTGCCGAACGACGGCCGCGCCCACCACGGCTACAGGCTGCGTCCCGGCCTGGTCATCGCCATCGAGCCGTGGTTCATGGCCACGACGGACGAGATCTACCAGGACCCGAAGGACGGATGGACGCTGCGCTCCGCCGACGGCTCGCGCGGCGCGCATACGGAGCATACGATCGCCATCACGGAGAACGGACCCGTCATCCTCACGACGAGGGACTGACCGGATCGTCCGATCGGCCGCGGTGCGGCGGACCGGACGCCGCCGCACGCGGGGACATCCGAATCCACGGGAGCCGGAACGGTCCCGACACGGCGCCGACGAGACATCGGATGATATACCGGAGTGATACCCATCATGGCTATAAGGACGAAGGGGAGTGATCATATGGCGACGGCGCATCTGGAGGTGGATTCGACCACGTTCTCCCTTCCTGTCGTCAAGGCCACCGAAGGACCCGACGGCATCGTCGTCTCCGGACTGCGCAACGACGGCTGGGTGACGCTCGACCCGGGCTTCCTCACGACTGCCCAGTGCGAGTCGAGGATCACCTACATCGATGGGGCGAACTCGATCCTCCGATACCGCGGCTATCCGATTGAGCAGCTGTGCGAGAAGTCCGACTTCCTCGAGGTCGCCTGGCTGCTGAGGCACGGCGAGCTGCCCACGAGGGAGCAGTACGACCGATTCTGCTCGGCCATCAACCATCGCACGATGGTCGGTGAGGACTTCCGCACCTTCATGGGGTCGTTCCCGCGCACCGCGCATCCCATGAGCATGCTCGCCTCGGCCGTCAACGCCCTGGCGACCTTCTACCCGGACACCACCGACGTGTCCGACTCCGACCAGCTCGACGAGGCGGCCACCATCATCATGGCCAAGGCGCGGACCATCGTCAGCTACATCTTCAGGCGCCGCCGCGACGAGCCCATGCTGTTCCCCGACTATTCGCGCGGCTACGTCGACGACTTCCTGCGCATGTGCTTCGCCGTGCCCTACGAGCCCTTCGAATCCGACCCATTGTACGTGCATGCCCTGGGACGCCTGCTCATCATCCACGCCGACCATGAGCAGAACTGCTCCACCTCGGTGGTGCGCATCGCCGGCAGCGCCCATGCGAACCTCTACTCGGCCATAGCCGCGGGCATCAACGCCCTGTCCGGACCGCTTCATGGAGGCGCGAACGAAGCGGTGCTCCGCCAGCTCAAGGCCATCCGCGACTCGGGGAAGTCCGTCAAGGAGTTCGTCGAATGGTCAAAGTCCAACGGCGTCCGCATCTCCGGGCTCGGCCATCGCGTCTACAAGTCCTACGACCCCCGGGCCGCGATAGCCCGCAGGTACCTCGAGATGATCATGGAGCGCGAGGACACCTCGCGTCTTCCCCAGGACGAGCGAGCCCTGTTCGACGTGGCCACGGAGCTTGAGAGGATCGCCATGAACGACGACTACTTCGTCTCCCGCCACCTGTATCCGAACGTGGACTTCTACACAGGGCTCATCTATCGATCGATCGGATTCGACCCCGCCATGTTCACCACGCTGTTCGCCCTCGGCCGTATCCCGGGATGGATCGCCCAGTACCGTGAGATGCTTGCCGACCCCAAGACGAAGATCGGCCGTCCCCGTCAGGTGTACACGGGCGAGCCCAAGAGGGACTACGTGCCCATGGACCAGCGGGGCTGAAAGGGGTACGTAGTCCCGCGCGCCCCCTAGTTGTTGCTGTGCAGCTTCGTGTTGAGGGCGATGCCGACCTTGCGGTAGCGCGCCTCGATGGCGCCGGTCACCGAGTTGCGGATGAAAAGGATGTTGTCCTTGCCGCTGAGCTCGGCCGCCTTGACCACCTGCAGCGGCTGCCCGGCTTCGAGACGCGCTTTGTCGTGGATGGTGACCTTCGTTCCGGCGGTCACGTACAGGCCGGCCTCCACGACGCAGTCATCGCCCAGCGAAATGCCGATGCCGGCGTTCGCCCCCAGCAGGCTGTGCTCGCCGATGGAGTTGCGCAGGCGTCCGCCGCCCGACAGCGTCCCCATGATGGAGGACCCGCCGCCGATGTCCGAGCCGTTGCCCACGACGACGCCCTGCGAGACGCGCCCCTCGACCATGGAGACGCCCAGAGTCCCCGCATTGAAGTTGACGAAACCGGCGTGCATCACCGTCGTGCCGGGGGACAGATACGCTCCGAGACGGATGCGGTCGGCGTCGCCGATGCGCACGCCGTCGGGAACGACGTAGTCGACCATGCGGGGGAACTTGTCCACGGACAGCACCGTGACGCCGGCTGCCACTCCTCCGGCCCGGGATCTGGCCTCGACGACCTCACGTCGACGCAGCGCGAAGTCCTCCACGGCGAAGGGGCCGTGGTCGGTCCAGACGACCGTGGCCAGCTTCTCGAAGATCCCGTCGAGGTTCAGCGTGTTCGGCTTCGCCAGCCGCAGGCTGAGCAGATGCAGACGCAGATACGCGTCGGCGGCGTCGGTGATGGGGGAGTCAAGGTCGGCGATCGTGAACACGGGCACGCGCCTGATCCCGCGGGCGTCTGGTTCCTCATGCGTCAGCGAGCCGAAGCCGGGATCCGGTCGTGACTCCGGGGCGGGCGCCTCGCCGAGTCGCGGATCGGGATACCATGCGTCCAGCGTCCTTCCCTGGGAGTCCACCGAGGCCAGACCCCATCCCCATGCCTGTCTTCCGTTCCCTGATTCGCTCATGGCACATCCTTCCCTGCTGTTCGGGACGCCTCCCCGCGGGGCTCCTGCGGATTCCCGGGGTGAGTCGTCGTCCTTGCCGACGCCATAACTGTAGCGCCGGTGGCCGTCCGAGGCGGTTCCGCCACGGCGCCGGCATTCTCGGAGAAGGCCGCACGGACCGTTCCATCCCACGTTCTCCACGTGGTGAGGACTGCGGTTGACGGCAGCCCCGTCCTGGGGGATGTTCCCCTCCGGCGGTTCCCTGGCGGAGGACTGCCACCGGGTTCTTGACGGACCGGTGCGGTAGAATGGGCGGCCGTGAGTGGCGACCGGGAGGATGAACGGCGGCGGCGTGAGCGCCGGCGCACCCTTGTCGCACGCGTGGTGGGCATCGTGGTCGTGGCCTCGATGTTCCTTGCCGTGGTGATTCCCGCTCTGTCCACGGGATTATGACGGCCCAGCGGCGGTATGAAGCATGCACGGAGATGCGGTGGCTCCCGCGTCGTTCCGATGGCGGTGGAACGCCTTATGTCGGGAACGACGAATCGATGACGACGGATTATGGTGGTGGAAATGGCTGAGTACGACTACGCGCAGGCGCTGGGGCGAATCGACGACAAGTATGGTCTTCTGTCCAAGGCTCTAGACACGGATGCACTACGGGAACGCATCGCGGACCTCGAGCACAAGGCGGCGGAGCCAGGGCTGTGGGACGACCCGGACACCGCCCAGCGAGTGACGACGAGGCTGTCCGCGGCACAGTCCCAGCTGCGGCGCATCGAAGACCTCGGCCATCGCGTCGAGGACGTCCATACCCTGGTGGAGCTCGGCCAGGAGGAATCCGACCAGGAGTCCCTGGATGAGGCCAAGGGCGAGATCGAAGCCATCGACAAGGACCTGTCCGACATGGAGGTGCAGACCCTGCTCGACGGCGAGTACGACGCGCGTTCAGCCGTCGTGACGATCCGTTCCGGAGCGGGCGGCGTGGATGCGGCCGACTTCGCCCAGATGCTGCTGCGCATGTATCTGCGCTGGGCCGAGCGCCACGGCTACCGCACGACGATGATGGACACCTCCTATGCGGAGGAGGCCGGGATCAAGTCGGCCACCTTCCGCGTGGACGCCCCCTACGCCTATGGCCGTCTGTCCGTGGAGGGCGGAACCCATCGGCTGGTGCGCATCTCGCCCTTCGACAACCAGGGCCGCCGACAGACGAGCTTCGCCGCCGTCGAGGTCGTCCCCCTCGTCGAGGCCACGGACCATATCGACATCCCGGACTCCGACATCCGTGTGGACACCTACTGCTCCTCGGGTCCCGGCGGACAGGGCGTCAACACGACGTACTCCGCCGTGCGCATAACGCATTTCCCCACCGGCATCGTCGTGACCATGCAGGACGAACGCAGCCAGATCCAGAACAGGGCGGCGGCCATGGCCGTGCTGCAGTCCCGGCTGCTCGTGCTCCGGCATGAGGAGGAGGCCCGCAAGAAGAAGGAGCTCGCCGGGGACATCAAGGCCAGCTGGGGCGACCAGATGCGTTCGTACGTGCTGCATCCCTATCAGATGGTCAAGGACCTGCGCACCGGCTACGAGACCTCGCAGACGCAGGCGGTGTTCGATGGAGACATCGACGGCTTCATCGAGGCCGGCATCCGCTGGCGGCACGAGCAGAAGCGCGAGGCGGCGGCCGAGAAGGCCGACGCCGAATCTGCGAAGCACTGAATTCTCACAAGGGAAGGACCTCATCCATGGCGCTGATCACCCTCGACGACGTCTCGAAGGTCTATCCGCGGGGCACGCGTCCGGCGCTGGATCATGTCACGCTGCATGTCGACAGAGGGGACTTCGTCTTCCTCGTCGGCGCGTCGGGGTCCGGGAAGACCACCCTGCTCAGCCTGCTGCTGCGCGAAGAGGAGGCCACGGGCGGGGAGATCCATGTGGCCGGCAACGATTTGCGCCGACTGACGAGTCGGCAGGTCCCGCACTACCGCAGGTCGCTCGGCTTCGTGTTCCAGGACTACAAGCTGCTCAACAACAAGACGGTGTGGCAGAACATCGCCTTCGCGCTTGAGGTGATTGGCGCAAGCCGGTCCACCATCCGCGCCCTGGTGCCCAAGGTGATTGCCACGGTGGGTCTCACCGGCAAGGAGCGCAACTATCCGCATGAGCTGTCCGGAGGCGAGGCGCAGCGCGTCGCCATCGCACGCGCCTACGTCAACCATCCGCAGATTCTCCTTGCGGACGAGCCCACCGGGAATCTTGACCCCACGACGTCACTGGGCATCATGGAAGTGTTGGACGCCATCAACCGTTCGGGAACCACCATCGTCATGGCCACGCATAACGAGGAGATCGTCAACTCCATGCGCAAGCGCGTCATCGAACTGCATGAGGGTTCCATCGTGCGCGACGAGAGGAACGGATCCTATGATTCCTCCCTGTACTATCCCGATACCGCCGCGCCGACTCATGCGCCGAGCACCGCCGTCCATGGTGTGCTTCCCGCCACCGGGGGAGTCGGGGCGGATGACGGGATAGCCCGTCTGGCCACGGCCATGCATTCCGGACGCACCGGACGCTACGGCCAGGCGTTCCAGTCGGCCGAGACGACCATGACGTGGGGGAAGGGTCTGATGGAGGACGCTTCCGCACCCGCAGCCTCCGAATCAGAGGAGGGGCATGCGCAGACGGGCCCCTCGGCGGAGGAGAAGGGCCGGACCGTCGATGCGGTATCGGTCGCCGCGTTGCAGACCCCTGTGACGCAAGGTCCTCAGAGGTCAGCGGATGCGGCGTCCGGTGTTCCCGCCGAGGCGTCGACCGACACCTCGGAGGGTGTCTGCGTTGCCTCCGGGGAGTCCGACGGGAATCACGCGAACGGTGCCTCCGGGGAGTCCGCTTCGTCGCCGAGGGCGGCCGGGAAAGGCGAGGATATGGATCTTCTCGTTCCCCCGCCTCCTCCGGTGGAGCGACCCTCCGACGGGGCGGCCGGGCATGCCGGGGATTCGACGGATGAGGCGTCCAGGGAGGTTCGGCAATGAGACTGAGGTTCGTTCTGTCCGAGATCTGGACCAGCTTCACGCGGAACATCCCCATGGTTCTGTCCGTGACCCTGGTGACGTTCATCTCGTTCCTGTTCATCGGTGCTTCGGTCTTGGCGCAGGCGCAGATCACCAAGGCCAAGGAGTCCTGGTATCAGGAGGTCGAGATCGTCGTATGGATGTGTCCCGACGGTACGAGCCAGTCCGCGAACTGTGCCAGCGGCAAGGCTGCGACGAAGGCGCAGATCAACGACCTGCAGACCACGATCAGCACGGAGCTCGGGGATTATGTGGCGAAGTCCACCTACATGAGCAGGGAGAAGTTCTACAGGAACTCCTTCCTCAAGCAGTATCCGAATGGTGAATTCCAAGGCAGGACTCTGACGGCGGCGGACATGCAGGACTCTCTCTGGATCAAGCTGAAGGATCCGGAGAAGTACAAGGTCGTCGCCGAGGTGCTTTCAGGAAGACCAGGGGTGGAGGAGGTCAGCGATCAGCGTCAGATCTTTGAACCGGTCTTCTCCATCCTCAACAAGGTCACGGTGGTCACGGCGACGCTGGCTGCGGTGATGGTGCTTGTCGCGGTGATGCTGACGGGCACAACCATCCGCATGTCCGCGGCCTCCCGACGTGCCGAGACGGAGATCATGCGACTTGTCGGGGCATCGAACTGGACCATCCGTCTGCCTTTCATCCTCGAAGGAGCCATCGCATCACTTGTCGGATCCGCTCTGTCCTGCCTGGTGCTTGCCGGCATCGTAAGGGTGTTCGTCACCGACAATCTCTCGAAATCGGTGTCCTGGATGCCTTTCATCGACAGACAGACCGTTCTGATGATGTCGCCCTTCCTCATGGTCGGGGCGATACTGTTGTCTTCACTGGCGTCCGCGGTCTCCCTGCATCGGTATCTCAAGGCGTGATCCCGGTTTCGACCATTCCATGGGATCCGTGCCTGCTTGTCGTGTTCGCTCTTGAGGGAACGGCTGCTATGGTGTGGGGTGGCGGACTCATGGAGGAGCCGACGGAAGGAGAACCTCGCTGATGACGACCCACGCATCGGTCCGAGCTGGTGTTGCAGCTGCATGCGTCACGGCCTCTCTGCTTCTCGGGACGGTTACGGTTCCCGTCATCGCCCCTGGCGAAGTCGCACAGGCCGTGACGTCGAGCGACATCGCCAGCGCGAAAAGCCAGGCGCAAAGCAGTGCTGAACGGGAGGCGACTCTGCGTTCTCAGCTGTCCGGGGTGAATGCGCAGCTTGCTGAGAAGATCGTCGAGCTCGATGATCTGACCAACAACAAGATTCCCGCGGCTCAGAAGGCCGTGACGGCCGCGAACGATGCCGCGGCGGCCGCTAAGGATGAGGCCGCGGCGGCCCGTGAGCGGTTGAATGCGGCTCAGAAGGACGAGGAGTCGCTACGGCGTCAGATCAAGAAATCCGGTGAGGATTACGACGATGCCCGTGCGGCCGTGGCGCAGGTGGCTCGCGATGACATGCATGGCTCCACGGCCTCGGACATCATAAGCATCGTCGTAGGCTCGACGAGCACGCAGGATTTCATCCAGTCGATGCAGTCTCGTGATGCGCTGGCGCGGAACGAGTCCAATGCGGCTTCAGATGCAGCGACGACCCTGAACATCTCAATGAACCGTGGTGAGAGGCTCAAGGCCATCGAGAAGGAGGTTGCCCAGCTCAAGAAGGCTGCTGACCGCCGATCGCAGGCTGCTCAGGAAGCCGCGGATGCGGCCAAGGCCAAGCGCAATGCGCTCGATAAGCTGCGGCAACAGGGTGAGGCGGAACGCAAGGAGTTGTCCGCAGCGTGCGGACAGCTGAACAGTTCGGTCGCGCGGCAGGCGGCTCAGACCGTTCTGCTTGAATCACAGCTTGATTCCTACAACCGTCAGTGGGCCGCCCAACAGGCCGCCGCCGCCGCCACGGTCAGCAGCGGCGAGCAGCAGGCCAGCAGCGTGTCGTCCTCGTCCTCGTCCTCCTCGTCGTCGTCTTCGTCTTCTTCTTCGTCGTCGTCTTCGTCGTCGTCCTCTTCCTCGTCTTCGTCTTCTTCTTCGTCGTCGTCTTCGTCGTCGTCTTCGTCGTCGTCGTCCTCCTCCTCAGGGACCACCGGAGGACAGGGCACCAGCAATGGTGATAACGGCAACGGCTATGTCGGCGGACAATGCACGTATTGGGCCTATGAACGTCGCAAGCAGATGGGCATAGGAACTCCCTCGCATCTCGGGAACGGGGGCGACTGGTGGCGGAATGCGCCGGCGTACGGACTGCGTGTCGACCACACCCCCCAGGTTGGCGCAGCCATCTCCTTCCTGCCGGGTCAGGCGGGAGCCGCAGCCGTCTACGGTCATGTGGCCGTGGTCGAGCAGGTGTTGTCAGGGGACACGATCCGCATCTCGGAGATGAACGCCGTAGGTGAGTGGATCGTGAGCTATCGCATCATCTCGAACGCTTCGCTCTACTGGTATGTGCACTGAGAGCACACCAAGGAAGGCATATACGGGATGTCGAGAGAGAAGGGCACGGCGATGATCGCCCAGAACCGCCGGGCGCGCCACGACTATGACATCCTCGACCGGCTCGAGGCCGGCATCGCCTTGACCGGGACGGAGGTCAAGTCACTGCGCGAAGGGCATGCCTCCCTGGCCGAATCCTTCGTCTCCATCGACCGTCGGGGAGAGATGTGGCTCGAAGGGGCCACCATCCCCGAGTATCTCAACGGCACATGGAACAACCACGCCCCCAAGCGCAAGCGCAAGCTGCTGCTCCATCGCATCCAGATCGAACGGCTGTCACGCCAGGCCGAGGCCAAAGGCATCGCCATCATCCCCCTGAGCCTGTATTTCAAGGACGGACGGGTGAAGGCGCAGATCGCCGTCGCCCGCGGACGCCGCGAATACGACAAACGCCAGGCGCTTCGTGAAAGGCAGGATCTCAGGGAGGCGCAGCGAGCGATGCGTGCAAGGAACCTGGAATCCGCATCCTGAGCCGATGACCGCACTGTGGACGCCGGTTACCTGGTCGTAGCATGGCGTCCCTAGTGTCCCGGAGTACACGGGACGGCGCGATTGGTCGTCGGCCCGGTGAGAGAGAAGAAAGGTCCATCATGACGTTCACTCCTTTGCGGGCGGCAGCGGCGATCGTCGCCGGATCGGCGATGCTTGTGTCCATGGCTGCCTGTGGCACCAGCGATTCGAGCTCGTCGAGCTCCGCGGGCTCCTCGTCCACGACGCAGGGATTCGATACCAGCTCGGTGAAGAAGGACGCCTCCATCGCCGCGCTCCTTCCGTCCTCTGTCACCAAGGACGGCACCCTGACCGTCGGCACAGACACCTCCTACGCACCGGCCGAATTCCTCGCCGACGACGGCAAGACGCCCGTCGGCTATGACGTCGACCTGACCAAGGCGCTGGCGGCGGTCTTCGGACTCAAGGCGAAGACCGTCTCCTCGACGTTCGATTCGATTCTGCCGTCCGTGGGCAGCAAATACGACATCGGCATTTCCTCCTTCACCGTCACCAAGGACCGCATGGAGGCCGTCGACTTCGTCACCTACTTCAAGGCCGGATCGACCTTCGTCGTCAAGAAGGGCAATCCCAAGAAGGTGGACACCTCCGATCTGTGCGGCGTGACCGTCGCCGTCCAGACCGGCACCACCCAGGAGGAGGAGGTCAACGCCGATACCAAGGCCTGCAAGAAGGCAGGGAAGTCCGCCATCACCATCCAGTCCTACAAGATGCAGACGGATGTGACCACGGCCGTGGCCACCGGCAAGGCCGCGGTGTTCTACGCCGATTCGCCCGTCGCGGGCTACGCGATCAAGCAGACAGGCGATGAGCTTGAGGCGCTTGGCGACGAGACCGGCGTGGCACCGGAGGCGGTGGCCATCAAGAAGGGCGACAGCGCCACCGCCAAGGCCGTCCAGAAGGCCCTGCAGAAGCTCATCGACGACGGAACGTACAAGAAGATCCTCGACACCTGGGGAGTATCCTCGGGAGCCATCGACACGGCGGAGATTAACCCGTCCGTCGACGACTGAGACGTCGGCTGCGCCAGCTCCAAGCAGAGCGGCGCCGCCGACGCGTCCGTCGCAGGGCATAGGTGATTCACGGAGGAAGGCGGCAGGACATGGCCCGAAGGCATGACGACGCACCCGACGAGGACATCCCGGGACGGATACAGGCGCTTCCCGTACGGCGTCCCGGATCGGTCATCGCCGGGGTGATCGTCGCCCTGCTGGCTCTCATGCTCATCCAGGGCATGGTCACGAACCAGCGTCTCGACTGGCCGACCGTATGGAAGTACCTCTTCAACGAGAACGTCATCGCCGGCATCGGCTGGACGCTGGTGCTCACGGTGGCGTCCATGCTCATCGCCATCATCCTCGCCGTCCTTCTGGCCGTCATGCGCAAGTCCATCAACCCGGTGCTCCGTGGCGTCAGCTGGTTCTACATCTGGTTCTTCCGCGGCACCCCCGTGTATACACAGCTCATCTTCTGGGGATTGTTCGCCGTGCTTGTGCCGAGCTTCGTGCTGGGAATCCCTTTCACCTCCGTGCAGTTCTGGTCATTGGACACCGACACGCTCAACAACGTGGTGCAGCCGGGGTTCCTTGCGGCCGTGATCGGCCTTGCGCTCAACGAGGCCGCCTACCTCGCGGAGATCGTCCGGGCAGGCCTCGAGGCCGTCGACCCCGGGCAGGCGGAGGCCGCCAAGGCGCTGGGCATGAGGCGCTCCCTCATCATGCGACGCATCATCCTGCCACAGGCCATGCGCATCATCGTGCCGCCGACGGGCAACGAGACCATCGGCATGCTCAAGACCACATCCCTCGTCATGGCCGTGCCCTTCAGCCTGGAGCTGCAGTTCGCCACCAACGCCATCGCCAACAGGATCTACAAGCCCATCCCCCTGCTCATCGTGGCCTGCATCTGGTATCTGATCATCACCACGATCCTCATGATCGGCCAGTCCTACCTCGAACGCCATTTCGGTAGGGGCTTCGACGCCCGGCCGATCGGCCCCCGAGGGAAGAAGACCCCCCTTCCGGGAAAGACCGAGGGCGAGCCTCATGACGACACGGAGAAGACCAACCAGGCCGCCTTCGTCGGACTGAACGCGTAGTGGAAGGCGGACACGACATGATGACAGGCGATTGCATGACGGGGCATCCGCAGACCGGTCGCGAACCCCTCCCGTCCGCGGGCGGGGCCACGGTCCCCGCGGTGAAGGCCAGGGGCGTGCACAAGGCCTTCGGCTCCCTGCATGTCCTCAAAGGCATCGACATGACCGTCATGCCAGGGACGGTGACGGTGATCCTCGGACCCTCCGGATCCGGAAAGTCGACGTTCCTGCGACTGATCAACCAGCTCGAGACCCTGACGGCGGGAAGCATCGAGGTCGACGGAGAGCTCATCGGCTACAAGCACATCACGCGGCATGGCCGGGACATGCTCCAGACCCTTGACGAGCGCGAGGTGGCCCGGCAGAGGGCGAAGCTCGGCATGGTGTTCCAGCGCTTCAACCTCTTCCCTCACAAGACGGCCATCGAGAACGTCATGGAGGCTCCGGTCCACGTCCTGCACCAGTCGAGGTCGGCGGCCCGGGAGCTCGCCGTCGAGGAGCTCCGCCGCGTGGGGCTCGCGGACCGTCTCGACTACTACCCCATGCAGCTGTCCGGCGGCCAGCAGCAGCGTGTGGCCATCGCCCGTGCCCTGGCGATGAAGCCGGAGATCATGCTCTTCGACGAGCCCACCTCGGCCCTGGACCCCGAACTCGTCGGCGAGGTGCTCGGCGTCATGCGGTCCCTTGCGAAGGGCGGGATGACGATGATCGTCGTCACCCATGAGATCGGCTTCGCCCGTGAGGTCGCCGACCAGGTGGTGTTCATGGACGGTGGGGTCGTCGTCGAGCATGGCGGTCCGGAGATCATCGACTCGCCGAGCGAGCCGCGGTTCCGGGACTTCCTCCATCACGTGCTCTAGTCCATCCGCCGCCATGCCGTGAGACCGCGTGCCCTCTCTTCACGGCTTTCGCGGGTCGTGTAAAGGTCGGTGGGCCTGAGCCGTTGGCGCAACACGCGTCGCATACACTGGGTGGCCATGTGCGGAATCGTGGGATACGCCGGGACGGGAACCGCCTGCGGCAAGCCTCTTGAGGTATGCATGCAGGGTCTGAGGCGTCTGGAGTACCGGGGATATGATTCGGCCGGCGTGGCCCTGGCGGCGCCCGGCATGGAGCAGGTCGCGGTGCGCAAGAAGGCGGGTCGTCTCGACAGGCTGGAGTCGGAGCTTGCCGTCCATCCCCTTCCCGACGCCACGGTGGGCATCGGTCATACCCGCTGGGCGACCAACGGAGCCCCCAACGACGTCAACGCGCACCCGCATGTGAGCGCCGACGGCTGCATCGCCATCATCCACAACGGCATCATCGAGAACGCCAATGCGTTGAAGTTCGATCTGCAGACCGAGGGCTATGCCTTCTCCTCCGGAACCGACACCGAGGTGGCCGCCAAGCTGCTGGGCAAGATCGCCAACCAGGTCATCCATGACACTGGCCGTCCCGACCTGTTCGAAGCGCTGAGGCGTCTGGCGCGGATGCTGTCCGGGGCCTTCACCATCCTCGCCGTTGACGTGCGACAGCCGGACATCGTCGTCGGCGCACGCCATGACTCCCCGCTGGTGGTCGGCCTGGGGGAGGGCGAGAACTTCCTCGGCTCCGACGTCGCCGCCTTCGTCGCCTACACGAAGCACGCTCTGGAGCTCGGACAGGACCAGGCCGTGTGCATCAGCGGCTCCAGCGTGGTCGTCACCGACTTCGACGGCAACCCCGTGATGGACGACCGCCGCTTCACCGTGGACTGGGACGCCTCGGCGGCGGAGAAGGGCGGCTGGCCCTCCTTCATGGACAAGGAGATCCACGAGGACCCCGAGGCCGTGGCCAACACCCTGCTGGGGCGCTTCGACACCAAAGGCGACATCGTGCTTGATGAGGTGCATATCGAGCCGGAGATCCTCAGATCCGTCGACCGCATCATCGTCGTCGCCTGCGGCACCGCCAGCTACGCCGGTCTCGTCGCCCGCTACGCCATCGAGCACTGGGTCCGCATCCCCGTCGAGGTGGAGCTCGCCCACGAGTTCCGCTACCGCGACCCCATCCTCACCCCGCGCACCCTGGTCGTCGCCATCTCGCAGTCCGGCGAGACCATGGACACCCTCATGGCCATCCGGCACGCCAGGGAGCAGGGCTCGCGCGTGCTGGCCATCTGCAACACCCAGGGCTCGTCGATTCCCCGGGAGTCCGACGCCGTGCTGTACACGCATGCCGGACCGGAGATCGCCGTGGCCTCCACCAAGGCCTTCGTGGCGCAGATCGTCGCCGCCTATCTGCTCGGCCTGTACTTCGCGCAGATCAAGGGCACGATGTTCCGCGACGAAATCCATCAGATCGTCCAGCAGCTGCGCGCCATGCCCCGCAAGATCCAGTGGGTGCTCGACACCCAGACCGACACCGTCGAACGCACCGCCGAACATCTCGTCAACGCGAAGTCCTTCCTCTTCCTCGGACGCCATGTCGGCTATCCCGTGGCGCTGGAGGGGGCGCTGAAGCTCAAGGAGATCGCCTACACCTTCACGGAGGGCTTCGCCGCCGGCGAGCTCAAGCATGGCCCCATAGCCCTGGTCGACGAAGGCGAGCCGGTCGTCGTCATCGTCCCGTCCTCGCGCGGGCGGGCGGTGCTTCACAACAAGGTCATCTCCGGCATCGAGGAGGTCAAGGCGCGGGGCGCCTACACCGTCGTCGTCGCCGAGGAGGGCGATCCGGACGCCGAACGGTACGCCGATGCCGTGTTCTGGCGCCCCGTGTGCAGCACGCTGCTCAGCCCTCTCGTGGACGTGGTCCCGCTGCAGCTGTTCGCCATGGATATGGCGAACCTCAAGGGATACGATGTCGACAAGCCGCGCAATCTCGCCAAGTCCGTCACCGTCGAGTAGCAGGCGTCCACGGGACGTGGGCGAGACGGATCCCGCCACGGGGACGCGTCCGCTGCGCTGCCCTGACATTACCGTCAGCGTCCCCACCGTGGCTCGTCGGCGTGCGGCGGCGGCCCACCGCTACGTCACCTCGGAGCCCGACATCCCCTTCTCCCTTGACATCCTGTATGAGGACTCCCGCATCATCGTCGTCGACAAGCCGCATTTCCTCGCCACCACGCCGAGGGGGATGTGGTACCGCCAGACGGCGCTGATAAGGCTGCGCGAGACGTATCACGACCCGCTCATCACGCCGGCGCACCGTCTGGATCGAGCCACGGCGGGGGTCGTGGTCTTCGTCCGAGACCCCGCATGGCGGGGCGCCTATCAGCTGCTGTTCCAGAACCGTCAGGTGGAGAAGACGTACGAATGCCTCGCGGCGGACCAAGGGCCGGCCTGCCCGCTGCACGGCGTGTCGGCCCCGATGAATCCGCCGTCATCCTTCCCTCTTCTGCGGCGATCGCATATCGTCAAGACCCGCGGGGTGCTGCAGGCGTACGAGACGGACGACGACCCCGACGCCGAGACGATCATCGAGGCCGGGGAGACCGTGGTGCCCGGTCTGCGACGTTACGAGCTGCATCCGCGAACGGGCAGGACGCATCAGCTGCGCGTCCATATGAACTCGCTGGGGCTGCCCATCGTCAACGACGACCTGTACCCGTGTGTTCTGGACAGGGCGTATGACGACTTCGGCAGCCCGCTGCAGCTGGTGGCGAGGTCCCTGCGGTTCGTCGACCCGGCGACGGGGGAGGGGATGACCTTCGTCTCCCGCATTCCGCTGGTTGCGACGATAGGTGGATGATTCGCCTCGAAGGAGCTAGGCCCCGACGTCAGGATGCCCTCCACGGCGTCCGTCGTACACTCGAAGGGCGGGCGGCTCTTGCGCATCGAGCGGCGGGATCCCGGACCCACGGAAGGACGTCCTGATGGCACGACGGCATGCGAAGCGGTTCCGGGACCGATGGGGATTCCCCGCCCTGCGGCTCGCCGGCATGGTCCTGGCCATCGCGATGATGCTGAGCTCGGCCGCCTGTGGCCGTCAGGACGACCGCACGGTGGTGTCCGTCTGGTCGTGGGAGCCCAGCATGGCCTCGCTGGCCGCGAAGTTCGAGAAGGCCAACCCGGATATCCGCATCGACCTCACCGAGACCAGCGGGTATGACAAGCTCAACGCCGCCATCCAGAACGGATACGGCACGCCGGACGTCGTCCAGCTCGAGTACTCCGTGCTGCCTCAGTACGCCGTCAGCGGCCAGCTGGTGGACGTCACCGACCGGACCCAGGGGATGTCGGGTTTCTATACTCCCGGCACGTGGTCCTCGGTGAGCATCAACGACCATGTGTATGCGTTGCCTCTCGATTCCGGTCCCATGGCCTTCTTCTACAACAAGTCCGTGTTCGACGCCGCGGGGGTCGACGCCACGAAGATCCGCACCTGGGACGACTACTACAAGGCCGCCAGGAAACTCAAGAAGATAGGTGTGTACATCGCCGCTGATTCCGGTGACGCCAGCTTCTTCACCTCCATGGTGTGGCTTGCCGGAGGCCGTCCCTTCCGCACGTCGAAGGATGGCAGGACGGTGAGCATCTCCCTGACGACGGATAGGGGGACGAAGTCCTTCGCCGCTTTCTGGCAGAAGATGATCGATGACGGCCTCATCGCTACGAACCTCGCCGAATGGTCGGACTCATGGAAGAAGGCCGTCGGCGACGGGACGGTGGCGTCGATCTTCTCCGGAGCATGGCTTCCCTCGCTGCTCCTGTCGGATGTGACGGGGACCTCGGGGCTGTGGAGGGTGACGACGATGCCCACCGAGGACGGGTCGGCGACGAACGCCGAGGAGGGCGGATCCTCCCTGGCGATTCTCAAATCCTCCCGCAAGCCCAATGCGGCCTACCGTTTCATCTCCTACGTCTGCCACTCGAGCGAGGGCATCGACACCCGGCTGGCAAGCCGCCCGTTCCCCGCCGATGTGCGGCCCCTGAGCGGCCCCTCCTTCCTCTCCCGAACCACCATCGTGCCCTCGCGTCGCCACTAGGACTCCTTCTTCGTCGGCCACCCTTCACACTCGTGCTCTTCCGCGGCCGCCCCGGACTTCCCCCGCCCCTACCAGGT
>CALEGL010000317.1 GCA_937876495.1 uncultured Bifidobacterium sp. | reverse complement strand
AGGGGCAGGCGGCCAGGGCCACGGAGGCGGCGTGGTCATCGGGCGTCCCCCGCGCATCGGGCGCGACGCGCGAGACGGCGTGGGACGACGTCGGTCTCCGGTTCTGTCGACCAGGATTCAGATGGCGTTCAGGAAACCTCCAGAGACGCGGAGCAGGCTGGAGGCCATGAGCAAAGCGATTGAGGCATCGATCGTGGTGGTCGACGACGAGCCGTCCATCCGCGAACTTCTTGTGGCATCCCTGCATTTCTCCGGTTTCGAAGTGGCCACGGCGGCATCGGGTTCCGAGGCCATCGAGGTCATCGAGAAGACGCATCCCGACCTCATCGTCCTTGACGTGATGCTTCCCGACATCGACGGGTTCACCGTCACCAGGCGCATCCGACAGGAGGGGATCGATGCGCCCGTCCTCTTCCTCACGGCCCGTGACGACACCCAGGACAAGGTCATGGGGCTGACAGTGGGCGGGGACGACTACGTCACCAAGCCCTTCAGCCTCGAGGAGGTCATCGCCAGGATCCGCGCCATCCTGCGGCGGACGCATGAGCAGGTCGAGGATGATCCCGTCATCCGCGTCGGGGACCTCGAAATCAACGAGGACTCGCATGACGTCTCCCGCGCGGGGCAGGCCATCGACCTGAGTCCCACCGAATACAAGCTTCTTCGTTATCTCATGGACAACGAAGGCCGCGTGCTGTCGAAGGCGCAGATCCTCGACCATGTCTGGCAGTATGACTGGGGCGGCGACGCCGCCATCGTCGAGTCCTACATCTCGTATCTGCGCAAGAAGGTCGACGGCATCGAGGTCGCCGACGAAGACGGCACCATGCACAAGGTGACGCCGCTGATCGAGACCAAGCGCGGCATCGGCTACATGATCCGAGCGCCGAAGGACGCCACGGGGCGGTGATGGTCCCGGACAGCCCCGCGTCGCCCGCATCGGCGCCGCAGCCCGCCGCGAGGACGGCCCGCGCCCATCGACCCAATCCCGTGACGGCGTACGTCGTCCGGCGTCTGGACCGCGTCCCCCTGGGCGTCAAACTCGTCGCCGTGACGATGATCCTCCTCATCGTTGGCATGGTGGGTATCTCCCTGTCCATCCGTCAGCTCGTCGGCAGCTATCTGCTCGGGAAGACGGACACGCAGCTCGTGCAGCAGGCGGAGCTCGTCTACAACAACGTCGCCCTGCTCAGCAGCAAGGACGGCAGCCAGTCCACGGCAGGCCCCACCGACTACTTCCTGCAGGTCAGGGACACATCCGGAAGGATCATCGCCACGCCTCTGGTTCCCGTGCTCAAGGGCGGGGTGGTGTCCGTCCCGACCCTGCCGTCGAACGGCAGCACGGGCGACGTGCAACTCGGCAAGCCCTTTACGACGCAGTCCACCGTCTCCTCGGCATCCTCCTCCAGTACGGACCATGCCACCCTCCAGGCCGCGAAGGCCCCGTGGAGGGTTCTGGCGCTGCAGTGGATGGACAAATCCGACGATGGGACGAGCGAGGTCGGGGGCGTCGTGTACATCGGGCTGTCCCTGAGCGACCAGATCGACACGGTCGGCACACTCACCCGCTATACCGCGATGGTGGGAATCACCATCGTGCTTCTGGGCGTCATCATCGCCACGCTGCTCATCCAGCGCACTCTCGCCCCGCTCAAGCGCATCGAGAAGACGGCCGCCAAGATTGCCGCCGGCGACCTGAGCCAGCGCATCCCGTCCGCTCCGGAGAACACCGAGGTCGGGTCGCTTTCCGCCTCGCTCAACGCCATGCTCGCACGGATCGAGCGCAGCTTCCATGAGCAGGAGGAGACGACGGAGAAGATGAAGCGTTTCGTCTCCGACGCGAGCCATGAACTTCGCACGCCGCTCGCCGCCATCCACGGCTACGCCGAGCTTTACGCCATGCAGCGCGACATGCCCGGGGCCCTGGAAAGAGCCGACGCCTCCATCGCCCATATCGAAGCCTCCAGCTCGCGGATGACCGTTCTCGTCGAGGACCTGCTCTCCCTGGCCCGTCTCGACGAGGGCAGGGGCATCGACGTGAACCAGACCGTGAATCTCACGTCCCTGGTCCGGGACGCCGTCGACGACCTCCACGCGCTCGACCCGGGGCGCGGCATCAGGACGGGGGGGCTCGAAGTGAGCCGCTCCGACCCCGCGTCATCCTCGAGTCTGGTCCCTGCCGACGTCCCCATGCCGGAGGTCATGCTTCCCGGCGACCCCTCGCGCATCAGGCAGGTCATCACCAACATCGTGGGAAACATCCATCGCTACACGCCCGCCGACTCGCCTGTGGAGGTGTCGCTGGGCATGATGCCCGCGGCGCTGCCGCCCCAGGACATGTCCGCTCTTCCCGCGACGGAGGAATCGCTCCGCCGATTCCTCGACGCCGTCGAGGTGGGGCAGTCCGTCGGCGGCGGCACCGTGTACGCCGTCCTGCGTTTCGCCGACCATGGGCCCGGTGTCCCCGCCGAATCGCGGAGCCAGATCTTCGAGCGCTTCTATACAGCTGACCCCTCCCGTGCCCGGGAGAAGGGAGGCACGGGTCTGGGCATGGCCATCGCCATGTCCGTCGTCCGAGCGCATCGGGGATTCATCGTCGCCACGCAGACGGAGGGCGGAGGCCTGACTCTCACCGTCATCCTTCCCATCTCCTCGCTGGTTCCTCCGATCGCCGACTCCGGGGACGGCCGTTCCGAATCCCGGAAGCCCAAGGGTGGCAGGCGCCCGCGATTGGCCTCCCGAGCGCCGCATCCGAGTCGTGAGAACAACGGTGGAACTCACGATGCCGCCTCGCCGACGACGGTCCCAGACGGCGGCGACCGGGAGGGGACTGCGTCCGCGCAGACCGTGACGCCCGTCGATTCCGCGTCTTCGCGTGGCGCTGATGGCAGGCCGCCGGCCGACGACGTGGGGTAGACTTGGCTTCGAATGTCCGGTTCCGATCGTTTCCGATAGCGGAATCAGACGACGGAAGAGAATGGATTCGCGGGAAGCGGGGTGTGACGGCTATGCCGACCGGAAGAGTGCGCTGGTATGACGCGTCGAAGGGCTATGGGTTCATCGCCGATGAATCCGGGCGTGACGTGTTCCTTCCCGCCGCCGCGCTCGCTGACGTGGCCGCCGCTCCCCGAAAGGGTGCACGTGTGGAGTTCTCCGTGGTCGATGGACGTCGTGGCCCCCAGGCCATGGACGTGCATGTCATGGCGGCCGCCCCGTCCATCGTGCGGGCGACGCGTCCCCGTCCCGACGACATGGCGGCCATCGTCGAGGATCTCATCAAGATGCTGGACTCGGCGGGCAACGGGCTGCGTCGGCACCATTACCCCGTATCCTCGGAAAGCCGCAAGCTGGCGGCTCTGCTCAGGGCAGTGGCCGATGACTTCGATGTGCAGGACTGATCGGGACTGATGGTGGATTCCGGGACGAGAGGACGGCAGGCCGTGGCGAATGCACGGGACATCGCGCTATCCACCGCGCGTGAGGTCGCGGAGGATCCGGACAGGGTCGGTCGCTTCATCACCGTGGAGGACCTCGGCGACGGGGTCAGCGACTTCCGTTTCGTCTGCCTGATGAAGGGATACGAGGGCTGGCAGTGGTCCGTGACCCTCTATCATGATGCAGAACGTGACGTCTGGACCGTGGACGAGTCGACTCTGGTCCCTGCCGAGGGCGCTCTGCTTCCACCCGCATGGGTGCCATGGAAGGACAGGCTGCTTCCCTCGGACCTGTCGGTCACCGATGTGCTGGGGACCGCCGATGACGATCCACGGCTTGAGGCGGGCGTTCCGGCCTCTGCCGAGTCCGTGGGGGACGCCGATCGCGTGGAGCCGTCATCGGATGGGGCCGCCGCGGTATCGGCGATCTCCGCCCCCGACGAGGGCGCCGCGGCAGCGCGGTCTCGGACGGACGACGATGCCGGGACGTCGGCGGAGTCCGACGCGACGGCCGCCGCGCCGGCGGAGGCTTCCGACTCCGGCCCCTCCGAGGGCTCGGATGAGGATCGCGACGAGGCTGTGGACCGCTTCGTCCTGACCCGGCGCCGCGTGCTCAGTCCTCTCGGACGCGCACAGGCCGCCGAGCGCTGGTATCAGGGCCAGCATGGGCCGAGGTCGCTGTCCACGCGGACCGCGGGGAAGGACAATCCCTGCTCGACATGCGGGTTCCTCGTCCCCATCGTCGGTGACCTGGGACGGATCTTCGGCGTCTGCGCCAACATATGGAGCCCCGACGACGGCCGCGTGGTGTCGCTCGACCACGGCTGCGGAGAGCATTCCGACATCGATCCGCCCGAGTTGACGCCTCTGTGGGTGCAGTCGGCGCCCGCATATGACGACACGCGCATCGACGCCATCCGTCGGATCCCCCGTGATGAGAACCCCGAGGTCGAGCTCATCGAGGGCATGGAGGACGAGGAGCAGCCGCCATCCTCGGATGAGGCTCCCGAGGCCTCGCGGAACGAGGATTCCTCCGCTGTCGGGTGAATCGTCCGCTTCTCAGGGCTCCGAAGGGACGCGGACGATGGATCGCCAGGCCGGCTGAGGGACCGCGGTTCCGTCGCCGCGTCCGCGTCGGCGGTCGGAGCGGCGGACTAGTGCACCACGGTGACCGTGCATTCGGCGAGGGACACCACCTGACGCGACACCGAACCCATGAAATGCGCATCGAGGCCATTCAGCCCGCGGGATCCCACCACGACTCTCGACGCGTAGCGGGAAGCGTCAATAAGCCCCTTGGCGGCGGGGATATGGAAGGCATGCGCAAGCGGATGGACGTCATCCGCAAGCCCTGCCTCGCCGACGATTCGTCGGACGACGGATTCAGCATGCCCCTGCGCCACGTCCAGAGGAGCCACGGCGTTCTCGTACCCCGGGATCTCTCCGAGATCCCGCAGCTGCCAGCAGAACAGGACGTGCAGAGGGGCGCCGTGGGCCCGGGCCGTGTCCGCGGCGAAGCGCAGGGCGCGGCGGGAGGGGGCCGATCCGTCGACGCCCACCACGACCGCCGTACGCGGGGAGGCGGGCCTCACGCCCGCATCGTGGACGACGGACAGGGATGGCAACGACGGCGCTGCGGGGGACAGGGCCGCCGCGATGGCGTTGCGGACCTCCCTGTCGTCCGCATGCGTCCGAACTATCGTGACGGGGACCTTCGCCTCCTCGGCCAGGGATGCGGACAGCGAGCCGGTGAACCACCGGGCGACCCGTCCCAGGCTGCGGCGTCCGACGACGATCTGCTGGGCGGAGGAGCCCAGTTTCAGCAGAGCGGCGGTTCCCGAGGAATGCACGGACACCAGCGACAGCTCCTGCGGCGTGATGGCGACGCCCTCGCACGCCTTCGCGGCCCAGTCGTGCAGACGGCGGGAGATGCGGTCGCTGACCCCCGCCCAGGCCTCGTCGTCGTCGGGCTGGGATCCCATATCCCAGGAATGCGTCCATCCGTACACCACGGTGACATGCCGTCGGAGCAGCGAGGCCTCCGACAACGCCCATCTCAGCGCGGCGAAGGATTCGGGGGAGCCGTCCACGCCGACCACGAGATCCCCCGGGCGGGGACGTCCCTCGTCGTCCGCGGGGTCCGGCCTCCCGGATTGTCCGGTTGGAGCAGTCGCAGGGATCAACGCATCGGCCATGGCATCCTCCTCGATCGAGTCCCCACCAGCTTATCCGGTTCGGTCCTTCCATGCCTCGGCACGCCCGCGGCATGGAACGGCGCGGAAGGTGCTCGGAGGGACGTTGCGCAGTGAGCGCAATGCCGCGGAGCCGCGAAATAAAGGTCACTGCGAATCGGTAGAGTGGGATGGACTGACACATCGAAGGAGACAGCATGTTCGAACGGTTCACCGACCGGGCGAGGCGCGTCATCGTGCTCGCCCAGGAGGAGGCCCGCAACCTTCAGCACAACTACATCGGCACGGAGCATCTGCTTCTGGGGTTGATTCGCGAGGGCGAAGGCGTTGCGGCCAAGGCGCTGGCCTCCAAGGGGGTCACCCTCGATGGCACCCGCAAGCAGGTCGAGGAGATGATCGGCAAGGGCAACGCCGCGCCGAACGGGCACATCCCCTTCACGCCGCACGCCAAGCAGGTCCTGGAGCTCAGCCTGCGCGAGGCCCTGCAACTGGGGCACAGCTACATCGGCACGGAGCACATCCTTCTGGGGCTGATCCGCGAAGGCGAGGGGGTCGGCACGCAGGTCCTCATCAAGATGGACGTCGACCTCGGCGAGCTGCGTTCGGCCACCATCGACCTCATCCGCGGATCCGCCGGTGCCGCCGACGCCTCCGCCACGAACGACCTGACCAACGCCGGCGGGGTGCAGGACAAGCGTGGCCAGACCGGATCGGCCATCCTCGACCAGTTCGGCCGCAACCTCACCGCCGAAGCGGCCCAGGGCAAGCTCGACCCGGTCATCGGTCGCAGCGCTGAGATTGAGCGGGTCATGGTCGTGCTGTCGCGGCGCACGAAGAACAACCCCGTGCTCATCGGCGAGCCTGGCGTCGGCAAAACCGCCGTCGTCGAGGGACTTGCCCAGAAGATCAACGCCGGGGACGTCCCCGAGACGCTCAAGGGCAAGCAGGTGTACTCGCTGGACCTCGGGTCCATGGTCGCCGGCTCCCGGTACCGCGGCGACTTCGAGGAGCGCCTCAAGAAGGTGCTCAAGGAGATTCGCACGCGTGGCGACATCGTCCTGTTCATCGACGAGATCCACACCATCGTCGGGGCCGGAAGCGCCGACGGGGCCCTCGGGGCATCCGACATGCTCAAGCCCATGCTCGCCCGCGGCGAGCTGCAGACCATCGGTGCCACGACGACGGACGAGTACCGCAAGTACATCGAGAAGGACGCGGCCCTGGAGCGTCGCTTCCAGCCGATCCTCGTGCACGAGCCGACGATCGCCGAGACCATCGAAATCCTCAAGGGTCTGCGCAGCCGCTACGAGAACCACCATCACGTGACCATCACCGACAAGGCCCTCCAGGCCGCCGCCGAGCTGTCCGCGCGATACATCCAGGACCGCCGCCTGCCCGACAAGGCCATCGACCTCATCGACGAGGCGGGCGCGCGTCTGCGCATCCGCAGGCTCACCGCGCCCCCCGAGCTCAAGGAGCTCGACGCCAGGGTCGCCAAGGTTGCCGCCGACAAGGACAAGGCCATCAAGGACCAGGACTTCGAGAAGGCCGCGCAGCTGCGCGACTCCCAGGAGAAGCTCGAGGCCGAACGCAAGGAGAAGGAGTCCTCCTGGAAGCAGGGGGAGTCCGACGCGAGCATGATCGTCGACGAGAACGTCATCGCCGACGTGGTGTCCAGCACCACGGGCATCCCCGTGTTCAAGCTCACCCAGGCCGAGTCCAAGAAGCTGCTCGGCATGGAGAAGGAGCTGCACAGGCGCATCATCGGCCAGGACGAGGCCGTCTCGGCCCTCGCCCGCTCCATCCGCCGCACACGCGTCGGGCTCAAGGACCCGCACCGTCCGGCCGGGTCGTTCATCTTCGCCGGGCCCACGGGAGTGGGCAAGACGGAGCTGGCCAAGGCGCTCGCCGAGTTCCTCTTCGACGACGAGGACGCGCTCATCCGCGTCGACATGTCGGAGTTCTCCGAGAAGTACGCGGCCTCGCGTCTGTTCGGAGCGCCCCCGGGGTACGTCGGATACGAGGAGGGCGGCGAGCTCACCGAGAAGGTGCGCCGCAAGCCGTTCTCCGTGGTCCTGTTCGACGAGATCGAGAAGGCCCATCCGGACATCTTCAACACGCTGCTGCAGGTGCTCGACGACGGTCATCTCACCGACGGCCAGGGCCGCAAGGTCGACTTCAAGAACACGATCATCATCCTGACGACCAATCTGGGTACCCGTGACATCGCCAAGGCCGCCAACACCGGGTTCAGCCTCGGGTCCGACACCGAGGCGAGCTATCAGCGCATGAAGGACCAGGTGGCCAGCGAGCTCAAGCAGCAGTTCCGGCCGGAGTTCCTCAACCGTCTCGACGACATCATCGTGTTCCGGCAGCTCACCGAGCCGCAGGTGCGCCAGATCGTCGACCTTGACATCCACCAGCTCAACGACCGCCTGTTCGACAGGCATATGACGCTGGAGCTCACGGATGCCGCCAAGGACCTTCTCGCGCAGAAGGGATTCGACCCGCTGCTCGGCGCCCGTCCGCTGCGTCGCGTCATCCAGCGCGACATCGAGGACGCCATCTCCGAGAAGATCCTCATGGGCGACCTGCATGACGGCGAGAAGATCCGCGTCGATGCCGAAGGCGAGGGCATCCTCGGGGAGTTCACCTTCACCGGCGAGAAGCTCGCCGACGATGCGGACTCCTCGCAGACCGGCGAGGACAAGACCGCCGAGCTCGTGACGGCCGCCGCGTCGTCCGGCGGCGACGGGACGGGCCCGGATCCCTCCGAAGGAGCGGCGGATTCCGACGCGTCCTGACGGATCGGATGACTGATTGACGAATGGGGGGGTGGCGCCGAATCCGGCGCCACCCCCCGTCATGTTTCGTCACGGCGCATTCCGGGCGGGAACCCGGAACGCGGAGATGACCACCGTCAGCGGACGGCGTCCAGCCACTGCTGCTTGGTGGCCTTCTCGGCCTCGAGCGAGGCACGACGCTTCGGGTCGGTCTCCGCGGCAATCGCCTTGTCCAGCTCGGCAAGCTGCTCGGTGAGCTGCTCCTCGAAGCGGGAGCGGCGGGCGTCGGACTCGGGGTCGGTGTTGGTCCACGCGGCGTCTTCGACGGCCTTGATCTGGCGGTCCACGGCGTCCAGACGGCCTTCGATGCGGCGGATGTCCTCGCGGGGCACGTAGCCGATCTGGTCCCATTCCTCCTGGATGGCCGCCAGCGCCTTGCGCGCCTTCTTCGCGGCCTTCTCGTCGGCGACGGGAAGAAGGGCCTCGGCCTTGACGAGCAGGGCCTCCTTCTTTGCCAGGTTCTCACGCTCCGAGCTGTTCGTCTGGTCGCGGTCGGCCTGACGGGCGGCGAAGAAGACGTCCGCGGCCTCGCGGAACCGGGCCCACAGCGCGTCGTCCTCCGTTCGACCGGCGCGGCCCGCCTGCTTCCAGCGGTCCATGAGCTCGTTGAAGCGGCGCGAGGTCTCCCCCCATTCGGTGGAGTCCTTGAGGGCGTCGGCCTCGCGGATGATCTGCTCCTTGGCGGCCTTGGCGGCGGCGCGGTCGGCGTCCCGCTGCTGAGCCCAGTGGCGGCGGGCCTGGTTGAAGGTCGTCCGTGCCGCCGAGAAGCGCTTCCACAGCGCGTCGGCGTCGGTCCTGTCGATGCGAATCGACGTGCGCTGATGCTGCTGCCACTGGTCGAACAGCGAACGGAACCTGTCCGCCGTCTGACGCCAGTTGGTCGAATCCCCCAGGGATTCGGCGATCTGCTCGGCCTTCTCGACGATGGCGGTGCGTTCGGCGATGGCCGTGGCCATCGCCTGGCGGCGCGCCTCGCCGATCTCGCTCTTGCGCTCCGCGGCCCTGGCGGTCAGCCGCTCGAGCTCGGCCTTCAGCGCGGCGATGTCGCCGACGACCTCGGGCTTGTCGGTCTCCTCGCGCAGCGCGCGCAGGGAATCGTCGATTTCGCGGGGCTTGATGGACGCGTTCTCCAGACGGGTGGCGAAGAGATCGACCTTGGCCTTGAGATCGAGGAAACGCCGGGCGTACAGGGACAGGGCCTCCTGGGCCGAGGCATCGGGGAACTGTCCGACGGCGCGTTCGGAATCGCCTTCGCGCACGTACACCGTGCCGTCCTCGGCGACCCTGCCGAAGCCCTCG
>CALEGL010000316.1 GCA_937876495.1 uncultured Bifidobacterium sp. | reverse complement strand
AGATCGAACGCGTCCGCTCGGACGTCCCCTTCCTGCGCGAGGTCCTCGTCATCGACTCGCCGGACCTCGACGGTCTGGTGGAGTTCGGCCGCCGCGTGGGCGACGACCAGCTCCGCGCCCGCACGACCGCGGTGCGTGGCCACGACCTCGCCACCATCGTGTACACGTCGGGGTCCACCGGCCGTCCCAAGGGGGTGGAGATCACCCACGCCAACCTCGTCTCCATCTCCTACAACAGTCGCGACTTCATGCCGGAGGTCTCGATGTCGAAGGACAGCCGGCTGCTGCTGTTCCTGCCCCTCGCGCACGTCTTCGCCCGTTATCTGCAGTACCTGGCCTTCGCGGGGACGGTGACGCTTGGGCTGACGGGCAACATCCGCGACTTCATCTCCGACGTGAGGACCTTCCGGCCCACCTTCATCCTCGGCGTGCCCCGCGTCTTCGAGAAGATCTACAACGCCGCCTCCCAGAAGGCCGGCAGGGGCGTCGCCGGGCGCGTATTCCTCCGTTCGGCCCGCGTCGCCCGCGCCTGGTCGCGCGCCCAGCAGTCCGGCCGGCCCATTCCCCGACTGCTCACGATGCGCCGTGACCTCTATGGCCGTCTCGTGTACCGCCAGATCCTCGACGTGCTCGGCGGGAACGTCAAGTACGCCATCTGCGGAGGCGCGCCTCTCGACCCTGACATCGCGCACTTCTTCAACGGCATCGGCCTGCCGCTGTTCGAGGGCTTCGGCATGACCGAGACCTGCGCGCCGGTGAGCGTCAACATTCCCCAGGCCTTCCGCATAGGATCGGTCGGCAAGCCCATCTACGGCATGGGATACGGCGTCGCCGACGACGGCGAGCTGCTCATCAGGGGTGGAAGCGTGTGTCGCGGATACCACAACCGGCCGGACCTCACCCGCAAGGCCATCGTCGACGGGTGGCTGCACACCGGCGACCTCGGAGACATCGACGAGGACGGCTTCGCCTACGTCACCGGGCGCAAGAAGGACCTCATCATCACGGCCGGAGGGAAGAACGTCTCGCCGGAGCCGCTGGAGGCGGCGGTGCTGTCGTCCCCCGTCGTCGACCAGTGCATCGTCATCGGCGACAGGCGGCCCTTCGTGGCCGCGCTCGTCACCGTGAACGTCCCGGACGTCAGCGCCTGGCTGGTCTCCCAGGGTCTCGACCCCGTCTCCACGGTGGACGAGGCGCGTCGCAGCCCGGTCGTCAGGGCGGAGATCGACCGCGCCGTGGCGAAGGCGAACGCGCTCGTCTCGCGCGCGGAGTCCATCCGCAAGTACGCCATCCTCGACGACCGCTTCAGCGCGAAGGACGGCACGCTGACGACGTCCCTGAAGATCCGCCGGCCGGCCATCCTCGATCGGTACGCCGATGTCATCGACCGCGAGATCTACGTCCCGCGCGTACACGGGTGACGTGACGCGGAAACACTTGAGATCGAGCCACCATGGCCACGTCCCGCGCGGCCGCGGATGACGTAGGTCGACTTTCGCCTTGCAGGATGTCTCCGATGAACGGGTCCTTTCCCGTGTTCCGCCGATCGGAGGGATGAAAGGGACTTCGGCGTCGGCGGTCTTCGCGTCCGGTGCCGGTCGGCGTTCCATGGCATACGATTTCGAGTAGTCTGGTGTTCCATCCGGAAGGGGCATATGCCCGGCTGAGCCGCCCCTCCGGGCGGTGTGGCTGAGACGAGGAAGGGTGCGGACATGGCTCAGGACGTTGTGACGGAGACACCCGGAGTCGTGAGGACGCGGAGCGTGGCCCCGGACACGCCCGGTCCGCTGGTGGAGCTGCGCCATGTGGAGAAGCACTTCGGCGACCTGCATGTGCTCAAGGACATCAATCTGACGGTGAATAGGGGAGAGGTCCTCGTCATCATCGGACCGTCCGGTTCGGGCAAGTCGACCCTGTGCCGCACGATCAACCGGCTCGAGGGCATCGATTCGGGGGAGATTCTCATTGACGGTCGGCCCCTTCCGCAGGAGGGGCGCGAGCTGACCCGGCTTCGCGCCGAGGTGGGGATGGTCTTCCAATCCTTCAACCTCTTCGCGCACAAGACCATCCTGCAGAACGTCACGCTTGCTCCGCGCAAGGTGCTTCACGAGCCCAAGGCGAAAGCTGAGGAGGAGGCCATGCGTCTTCTCGGCAGCGTGGGAGTGGCCGACCAGGCCGGGAAGCTCCCCGCCCAGCTGTCCGGCGGCCAGCAGCAGCGCGTGGCCATCGCACGGTCGCTGGCCATGCATCCCAAGGTCATGCTCTTCGACGAGCCCACCAGCGCGCTCGACCCCGAGATGATCAGCGAGGTGCTTGACGTCATGGTGGGTCTTGCTCGCAGGGGCATGACGATGGTCGTCGTCACCCATGAGATGGGCTTCGCGCGTCAGGCGGCCGACAGGGTCGTGTTCATGGCCGATGGCCGGATCATCGAGCAGGGCACGCCGGCTGAGTTCTTCGACCATCCGCATACGGACCGGGCACGGGAGTTCCTCGGCAAGATCCTTCAGCATTAGGCCGGCACCGGCGTCCGGACCGTCAGGCCGTTCCCGGTGGAATCGAAGGTCGTGCGCGCACATTCCCCGGCCTGCCCCACTCGTACGTCGCCTATTCGGCACTCTGGTTCCGCTCCCCTGAATGTGGGGTCGACTACCGGCGTGAGGCATCATGATTCCTTCGATCCAACATGCATCGCATCGACTCCGGACACGCCTGCGGTCCCGCGTCCGGTTCGTGGCATGGCTGGGGGCGGTTCTTCTTCCCGTGCCGCTTCTCATGACCGTCGGTCCCGCCATTGTGATGCCCCCTTCATCGCAGGCGAGAGACGCGAAGGCATGCGTGGCCGCCGGGAATCCGTCCGCGTCATCGTGGGTGAAGAGGATCGCATCCCCGAGACCGTCGGACCTCGGCCATCGTCGCGGATGCGCAGTGGGCTTCGTTCTCCCCGTTGAGGGAGCGGTCGTCATATCACCCTTCCGCGCCCCGGCAACCCCGTGGTCGTCCGGGCATCGTGGAATCGATCTGGCGGTGGGGGAGAACCGCATTCTCGTGGCTCCCGCCGACGGCAGAGTGAGCTTCGTCGGATCCGTGGGAGGGAAATCGGTCGTCAGCATCGACCATGGCGGATACGTGTCCTCGCTGGAACCTGCCGCCGATGCTCCCTTAGTGGGGACGGCGGTCCGGGCCGGCGAGCGCGTTGCGGTTGCCGTCGGCGGATCCGACCACTGCGGCGACTCATGCGTGCACTGGGGGGTGCGGACGACGTCGGGGGAGTACGTGGATCCGTCGTCGCTGATCGGATCCGGGGTGGTGCTCAAACCCCTGGAGGGATGACGGCGGGCGGTCTCCCATCCGACGGGTAGAATCGGTGTGGGTTCCGCGAATTCGCGGAACAGACCACCGAGGGAGAGCAATGCGCCACGAATACACCCGACCGCTTGATGCCCCGATCGACAGCGACGACAACGTCTTTTCCCTGCTTGAGGGGCGCGTGCGGCGCGATCCCGAGGGAACCCTCATCGAATATCCCGAGGGTGGCGAATGGAAGTCGTTCACGGCCCGCGCATTCCGGGATCTTGTCGTGTCTCTGGCCAAGGGCCTCATCGCCAGGGGCATAGCCCCGGGTGATGCCGTGGCGATCATCGCCCACACCTCCTGGCAATGGACCGCTCTGGACACCGCCATCATGTCCATCGGGGCCCTGACGGTGCCCGTGTACGAGACCAATTCGCCGGCCCAGGTGAGGATGATCTTCAACGATTCGAAGGTGGTCATGGCCTTCGCCGAGGATGATTCGCAGCGTGCGAAGATCGAGCAGGTCGCCTCCGAATGCCATGACCTGAAGGACGTCTTCGTCATCGCCGACGACGCGCTCGCCGCCATCGTCGAACTCGGCAGGTCCGTCGCCGACGAGGACTTCGAACGGCGCAGGGACGCCGTCAAGGGAGCCGACCTCGCCACGATCGTGTATACCTCCGGTTCCACCGGAACGCCCAAGGGCATCGAGCTGTCCCATTCGAACTTCGTGTTCATCGTCCGTTCCGGCATCCAGTCGATGCCCGACATCGCGCTCAAGCCCGACCGTCGGCTGCTTCTCTTCCTGCCGCTGGCCCACGTGTTCGCACGGTACATGCAGTTCTTCAGCTTCGCCGGCAACATCACGCTGGGTCTGTCCAGCAATCTCAAGACCATCCTGTCCGACTTCCACTCCTTCCGCCCGACCTTCATCCTCGCCGTCCCGAGGATCTTCGAGAAGATCTACAACGCCGCCTCGCAGAAGGCCGGTTCAGGACTCACCGGCCGCGTCTTCGCGGGGTCGGCGGAGACGGCGCGCGCATGGTCGCGGGCTCAGCAGTCAGGACACGCCATCCCCGTGGGCCTGAGGCTGAAGCGGTCCGTGTACCGCCGGCTCGTGTACCGGCAGATCCTCGACGTGTTCGGTGGCTCCGTGGAGTACGCGGTCTCCGGCGGAGCGCCGATGGACCCCTGCATCGCCCACTTCTTCAACGGCGTGGGGCTTCCTCTGCTGGAGGGATACGGAATGACGGAGACCTGCGCGCCGGCCACCGTGAATCCGACCGCCGGATATCGCATCGGAACCATCGGCCTTCCCCTCCAGGGGGTGTCCGTGGGCGTCGACGACGACGGCGAGCTGTGCATCCGCAGCCGTGCCGTATGCGTCGGATACCACAACCATCCGGAGATCACCCGTGGGCAGATCGTGGATGGATGGCTGCATACCGGTGACCTCGGAGACGTCGACGAGGACGGTTTCGTCCGTCTCACAGGCCGCAAGAAGGATCTCATCATCACGGCCGGAGGGAAGAACGTCTCGCCGGGCGAGCTTGAGGCCTCCGTGATGACGTCCCCCGTCGTCGACCAGTGCGTGGTTATCGGGGACCGTCGTCCCTTCATCGCCGCGCTGGTCACCATCGACCTGACGGACGCCAACCAATGGCTGGTCTCCCAGGGGGCGAAGCCGGTGTCGGATCTCGAAGAGGCCTCCCGCAACCCCATCATCCACACCGAAGTCGAACGGGCCGTGTCGGTCGCCAACGAGCTGGTCTCGCGTGCGGAGTCCATCCGCAAGTTCGAGATTCTGCCGGACGCCTTCACCCAGGACAACGGCATGCTCACTCCCAGCCTCAAGGCCAGGAGGCAGGTCATCGTCGACCATTACGCCGACGTCATCGACCATGCCATCTATGTGCCGAGGAAGCCGACTGACCGGTCCTGACGACCGGTCCTGACGACCGGAGCCTGTCGGTCCGCGCCACAGGCCCACCGCCAGCCGGGACCCCCGTTCCGTCGGGGCGTGCATGACCGATACCATGGCGGGCTCCCGGTCCGTCAGCGCCGGGGTCGCAGCCTCATGCGGTCACGGCGTGCACGATTCGGTCCGTGGCGGACCTGCTGGAGTTGGATGAGAGAGGTCCCGCCGCGTGATGGGGTCCGAACGTCCTGGGACCGCGCCCTACAGACCGGCGTCGGCCAGGGAGACGTATCCGGGGTCGATAAGCGTCTTCTTGAGGTTCGAGGCGCTGACGGAGAGGAGATCGGGTCGCAGCACGGGGATTCTGTGGCCCTTGACGATCGCCGTGGTGACCGATGCGAGCCCGCTCGCCTTCTCTCCAGCGTCCAGCCGGGCGCAGGCCTTGGCCGTCTGCATCGTCGTCGTTGCGATGTCCTCCACAACCGTCGTCCACAGCCTGCCGTCGACGATCCGGGGAAGCATGCCCGTGCTCGCCCCGAAGGAGGTGACGATCGGCCAGCGGGAGTTCGCCGCACTGCTCGTCGACCCGCCTTTCGTGGGGTCGGGGACGGGACTGCGCGTGATGTCACGCCTTCCGGTGATGCCTTCGACGATGCCGGAGATGCTGATGGAGGGGTTGACGTCGGCGGATGAGCCCGTGTACCCGAGAGTCTTCAGTTCGTTGACGACTCCTGAGGCCGTGGCGTCGGTCATGGCCACGATGCCGTCGATTCGCGTCGGTCCATTGTCCCCGTCGCCAAGACGGGACGCCAGTTCCTTCGCGGCGTTCTTCGTCACGGCCGAGGACGACGATCCGGCGTCATAGACGACGGATTCCCAGTCAGCCGTCGTCGTCGCCGATGACAGCGTCCCCGATACGCTGATGGCGGTCCCCTTGCGGAAGTATGGCCCCAGCACGCTCCAGACGCCGGCGAAGGCGTCGGCGTCCGTGGCGTCGTTTGTCCGGGGGATGAGCACTTCGATGACGCGGGGGTTCGAGACCGTCGCCTTGGCGAGTTCTATCTTGTCGACGAGTTTGAGGGCCTGCTGGCGTCCGATCCGCCGTGCCGTGGAGGGCTGGACGAACAGGTCCGGGGTGAAGCCATCCACGGCGTTTGACATGAGGACCACATGCATGCCCGACCGTCGTGCGAGCGTCAGGGCGTTGGCCAGGATCGGCGAGTCGGCGGTGTCGTCCGCCGCGGTCCTCGTCAGAAGGTCTCCGTACGAATCGTCCCCCGTCGCATCCTGGGGAACAGGAGCGACGACGAGGGTGGTACTGGTCGACGACGCGGATGAGGAGGACTTCGACGAGGCCTCGTCGACGAAGTCCCGGACGGCCTTCCCCTGGTCATCGCTGGTCCGCGATGCGGTCGTGGCGATGGATCCGGAAGCGAAGCCGACGGAGACCAGGGCCTTCTTCAGTTCGGTGCGCAGACGGCTCCATGTCCCCAGCGGCGTGTCGGACCCACGCACCAGGGAGTCCGACGGGGTGAAAACGGCAACGGAGCCCGCCACGGAGGACCCGGATGCCGATCCGGTTGTTGGGGATGAGCCGATTGGATACCCGCATCCCGCCGTCAGCATGACGATCGCCCCTGCGGCCGCCAGGACGCGGACGAGACTTCTTTGCGGACCCGTCCGGGGATGACGATTCGGCATGCTCCACCAACCTTCCGGACCCAGCATAGGACACGTGCGGCGTTCCCTTGCCGGGCCCGGAGGCCGTCAGTTCTTCGCCGAAGCGGACAGCGCCTTGGCGAGCTCCTCGTCCAGGGCGTCCATGAAGCCTTCGGTGTCCAGCCAGGGCTGGTCCGGTCCGACGAGCATGGCGAGGTCCTTCGTCATGCGTCCCGACTCCACCGTGGAGACGATGACCTTCTCGAGGGTGTCCGCGAAACGCTCCACCTCGGGCGTCCCGTCGAGCTTGGCGCGGTGGCGCAGACCGCCGGTCCAGGCGAAGATCGAGGCGATGGGGTTCGTGGAGGTCTTCTCGCCCTTGAGCCAGCGACGATAGTGCCGCGTCACCGTGCCATGAGCGGCCTCGGCCTCCACCGTCCGGCCGTCGGGGGTCATGAGCACGGAGGTCATGAGGCCGAGGGATCCGAAGCCCTGCGCGACGCTGTCCGACTGCACGTCGCCGTCATAGTTCTTGCAGGCCCAGATGTAGCCGCCGTGCCATTTGAGGGAGCTGGCCACCATGTCGTCGATGAGGCGATGCTCGTAGGTCAGGCCCTCCCTGTCGAAGCGGTCCTTGTATTCCGTCTCGAACACCTCGGCGAAGATGTCCTTGAAGCGTCCGTCGTAGGCCTTGAGAATCGTGTTCTTCGTCGACAGGTACACGGGGCAGTGGCGCAGCAGTCCGTAGTTGAAGCAGGCCCTGGCGAAGCCGCGGATGGACTCGTCGAGGTTGTACTGGACCTGGGCGACCCCGGATCCGGGGTAGTCGAACACGACGTGCTCGGTCGGCTCGGATCCGTCGGAGGGGGTGAATGTCACGGTCAGGCGGCCGGGGCGGTCCACGCGGAAGTCGGTGGCCTTGTACTGGTCGCCGAAGGCGTGGCGGGCGACGATGATCGGCTTCGTCCATCCGGGGACCAGCCTGGGGATGTTGGAGATGACGATGGGCTCGCGGAAGATGGTGCCGCCGAGGATGTTGCGGATGGTGCCGTTGGGGGACTTCCACATCCTCTTGAGTCCGAACTCCTTCACCCTCGCCTCATCGGGGGTGATGGTCGCGCATTTGACGCCCACGTGCTCGCGCTGGATGGCCCGGGCGGCGTCGATCGTCACCTGGTCATCCGTCGCGTCGCGGTTCCGGATGCCCAGGTCGTAGTAGTCGAGATCCACGTCGAGATAGGGGAGGATCAGACGCTCCCTGATCTGCTTCCAGATGACTCTGGTCATTTCGTCGCCGTCGAGTTCGACGACCCTGCCGACGACCTTGATCTTGGCCATATGCCCTCCTGTCGGGTGATGAGGTGACCCCACCAGTATTAGCGCAGGGTCTGTAACGGGATGCAGCCGGAACGTCGGCCGCGTGGGCGTCGCACGTCACGCCCGCGAAGTAGCGTGGATCCCATGACTCAGGAGATCGAGATCGGATTGGGCAAGAAGGGCCGTCTGGCCTATTCGCTGGATGACGTGGCCATCGTGCCCTCACGCCGCACGAGAGACCCCCAGGACGTGTCGACTGCTTGGCAGATCGACGCCTACGAGTTCGACGTGCCCGTCATCGCGGCGCCGATGGACTCCGTGACCAGTCCGGACACGGCCATCGCTCTGGGAAGGCTTGGGGCGCTCGGCGTTCTGGACCTCGAGGGACTGTGGACCCGTTATGACGACCCGAAGCCGCTGCTCGACGAGATCGCCGGTTTGCCCGACGACGCGGCGACGAAGCGCATCCAGGAGATCTACACGCAGCCGGTCCGTGCCGACCTCATCACCCGGCGTCTGCAGGAGATCCGCGCCGCCGGCGTCACGGTCGCGGGGGCGCTGTCCCCGCAGAGGACGCAGGAGTTCTATTCCACGGTGGTGGACGCGGGAGTCGACCTCTTCGTCATCCGGGGCACGGCCGTGTCGGCCGAGCACGTCTCGCGCGACCACGAGCCCCTGAATCTCAAGAAGTTCATCTACGACCTCGATGTGCCGGTGATCGTCGGCGGGGCCGCCAACTACACGGCGGCCCTGCATCTCATGCGTACGGGCGCAGCCGGCGTGCTCGTCGGTTTCGGCGGCGGGGCGGTCTCCGCCACGCGCACCACGATCGGCCTCGAGGCCCCGATGGCCACGGCCATCGCCGACGTGGCGGAGGCGCGCCGCGACTACATGGACGAGTCCGGCGGACGCTACGTCCAGGTCATCGCCGACGGCGGCATGGGCACCTCCGGAAGCTTCGTCAAGGCGCTCGCCCTCGGGGCCGACGCCGTCATGCTCGGGGCGCCTCTCGCGAGGGCGACGGAGGCTCCCGGACAGGGCAAGCACTGGGGTGCCGAGGCACGGCATCAGACCCTTCCGCGGGGTCGTCGCACCGATGTGGGCACCGCTGGAAGCCTTGAGCAGATTCTCTTCGGACCCAGCCACGAGGCCGACGGACGCACGAACTTCGTCGGGGCGCTGAGACGGGCGATGGCATCCACCGGATACGTCGATCTCAAGGGCTTCCAGCGCTGCGGCGTCGTCGTCACTCCCTATGCCGCCAGGGCGTAGGCTCGGCTCCTGGCCTGGCACGCCGTGATCGGGTCATGCTCTACGCGGCCTCGGCATGGCCGCGATCCGCGTCGGTGCCGCCTGCCCGTCATCCGCTGACGATCGTCGCCCTGCCTCTCTCCGCAGGCCCGCGTATCGAACCGTCTTCAGTCGGCACCCAGACTTCTCACCGTTTATCCACATCGTATTCTCCGCTCGTTGACAGGATTCCCCCATCCGTGATGTCGTGGGATGACGGCGGTCGCGGCATGGGCCGGGCCGGAATCCGACGAGGGAAGGAGTCGGTATGGGGG
>CALEGL010000315.1 GCA_937876495.1 uncultured Bifidobacterium sp. | reverse complement strand
TGGGATGCGGAAAGCGGGAAGTACCAGGACCTCATCGTCATGGACACGCTCGCCGACGAGTACGATCCCATCCGATCGCTGGACGCCTTCGGCATGCACGTCATCGAGGACAACCCCGGCGTGCAGGAGGCGATGAGCGCGCATGAGCATTCCATCGCCATACGCCAGCATGGTCACGGGCCGGACGTGCAGAGAAACGGCTCCGCGCATGAGGATCGCCGTCGGTCGCGCGTGACCGAGGGGAGGGACGCGGACCGGGTCCCATCGACCGTCGAAGACGAAGGCGGTCGCGATGACGTCCGTGACCGCCGGGACCACGGTGACGCTCCTCGATCGGCCGTCTTGGATGACAGGGCACATGCGGGAGCCGGCAGCGGGGTTTCCACCTTGTCCGCATCGGCGGAATCCTCGGCGCCCGGCCCCGACTCCGACGGCCGTGATTCAGACGACGAGACGTCATGGCCCCATGACCCGTCCGCACATAGACGCTCCGAGGGGGCATGGTGGCGTATCCTCGGGCGAGGACGCGGACGTGGCGGCAGCGGAGAGGGACGGCGATGAGCGCTGAGGATCTGGACAACTACGAGACGAGCGCGGAGCTCGCCCTGTACAAGGAGTACCGCGACGTCATCAAGCTGTTCACCTATGTCGTGGAGACTGAACGCCGCTTCTATCTGGCGAACAAGGTGGACTTCAACGTGCGTTCGGCTGGGCAGGACGTCTACTTCGACGTGCAGCTCACCGATGCGTGGGTGTGGGACGTGTACCGGTCGTCCCGTTTCGTGAAAAGCGTGCGCATCGTCACCTTCAAGGACGTCAACGTGGAGGAGGTCCAGAAGACGGACATCGACATCCCCGATTCGATCGGATGATCAGTTACCTCGATGGATGTCCGTACGGACCGGCGACGTGGCCGATTCGTGGAAATTCGTCGTCGATGCTGACGCGACGACGCCCCGGGCGATAAAGTATGACGTGGCTCCGCACCGCGGGTGCCGGAACAGTGGAGGTCACAGTGAATCAGAAGCAGTCCGTCGTCATCATCGGAGGCGGCCCCGCGGGTCTTACCGCGGCATGGGAGCTCATCCGCGACGGAGGGTCCGAAAGCTACGACGTCACGGTGCTCGAGGCCACCAGGCAGTTCGGCGGCATATCCCGTACGGTGCGGCACAACGGCAACAGGATGGACATCGGCGGTCATCGCTTCTTCTCCAAGGATGACCGCATCATGGACTGGTGGAAGCAGGTCTTGCCTCTGCAGGGCGCCCCCTCCTATGACGACAAAAAACTCGGGCGTCACCACGACCTCGAGCCGGGCGGCCCCGACCCCGAGAAGACCGACAAGGTCATGCTCAAGCGTCACCGCGTCTCGCGCATCTTCTGGAACCATCACATGTTCGACTACCCGATCTCCCTGTCGGCCAACACCCTGAAGGCCCTCGGCTTCCGCCTGACCATCGTGGCCGGGTTCAGCTATCTCAAGTCGGTGTTCCTTAAGCTTCCCGAGGACAATCTCGAGAACTTCTACATCAACCGTTTCGGGCGCAAGCTGTACTCGATGTTCTTCGAGGGATACACGGAGAAGCTCTGGGGGCGTCACCCCCGGGAAATCTCGGCCGACTGGGGCGCGCAGCGCGTGAAGGGCCTGAGCATCATCGCGGTGCTGAAGAACGCCTTCGCCAAGCTTCTGCCGAAGAAGCGCGACTCCCACAAGGTCGAGACCTCCCTCATCGAGGAGTTCTGGTATCCGAAGCTCGGGCCGGGGCAGCTGTGGGAGACGGTCGAGGACAACTGCGTGAACGCCGGGGTGCACGTGCTCACCGACGCCGCCGTCGTGGCCATCAACCAGGACGGCGGCCATATCTCCTCCGTCGTGTACCAGGACGCGCAGGGCTCCCGCACGGAGCTCAAAGGCGACCACTTCATCTCCTCCATGCCCATCAAGGACCTCGTCAACGCCATCGGCTCCGGTGACGAGGGGGCGCCCAAGGACATGACGTACATCGCGAACGGTCTGCCCTACCGCGACTTCGTCACCATCGGCCTGCTCGTGAAGCATCTGAAGCTGAAGAACACGACGGACATCCCTACCCTGGGGAATCCGCCCATCGTGCCCGACTGCTGGATCTACGTGCAGGATCCCGGCTACAAGGTCGGTCGCATACAGGTGTTCAACAACTGGAGCCCCTATCTCGTCAAGGACGTCGACGACACCGTGTGGATCGGACTGGAGTACTTCTGCGACGAAGGCGACGACTTTTGGACCATGACCGACGAGGAGGCCACGGCATTCGCCATCCGCGAGCTGACGAGCATGCGCATCATCGCCGGACCCGACGATGTTCTCGACTCGCATCGCGAGCGGGTGAAGAAGGCGTATCCCGCGTACTTCGACACGTATGCACGCATGCCCGAGCTCGTCAAGTATCTTGACGGCTTCGGCAATCTCTACTGCGTGGGACGCAACGGACAGCACCACTACAACAACCAGGACCATTCGATGGCCACCGCGATGGAGGCCGTGAAGAACATCCGGACGGGCGCGACGTCCAAGAAGAACGTCTGGTCGGTGAACACCGAGAAGTCCTATCACGAGGAAAAGCAGGCGCCGGCGAAGTGAGGCCTGCGCATGCGCCGGCAGGGCGCGAGGCTAGGATGGCGGCAGATCGGGAGGTCCGCCGCCATCCGCGTATTTGCGCTCGCCGCCGTGCCGGTGTAGCATGCATTAGGTTCGGCAGGGTCATCCCGGAACCGGACATTCATCAGCGGCATCGTCCGCATCTTCATCGCAGGGCCTCCGGCGTATGCGTCGGTGAACCCAAGGAGAGGCACGACCAGTGGCAACAGGCCAGAATCTTGAGGATATGAAGCTGTCCGAGCTCAGGGAGCTCGCCCGACAGATGAGACTTCGGGGAACGTCGACGATGCGCAAGCCCGTCCTCGTCGCCACCCTTCAGGCCGCGCGCAGCGGCGGTGAGGCTCCCGTTGGAGTCACCGTCGTCGCTCCGTCATCGGCCACGGCCGTGCGTCAGACGCCGTCGCAGCCTCCGGCTCCCATGCATGACGCCGTGCAGAACGGCCGGCCATCGACGTCCCCATCCTTCGCCTCGGCTCCCGCCTCGCTCCCGACGCAGCAGAAGCCCGTCACCGTGCGCTCCGCGGTGGATTCATCGTCTGCGTCCGCGGAGGCCTCCGCCGATCGTCCCGGTCGTGCGGATTTCCATGAAGGGGGTGCGGTGGCCCGTGCAGCGGATGACCATGCATCCGAGGATGAGGCGTCTTCGGCTCCGCGTCTTCGGCGTCGTGATTCCCGTCGTCAGAAACAGCCGGACCAGCGTCATCGTCGTCGCCCGGAGGATTCGTCCCCCGTCCGCGATCTCGATGACATCCTGGCCGCACTTCCCGTCCAGGACGGCGGCGAGGACGACCAGCGCGACCAGCGCGACGAGCATGACCAGCATGAGGAACGTGGAAGGGATTTCACGCGCCGCACCAGATCCCGCAGCGATCGCGACCGTCAGGGACGCGACCGACAGTCCACGGACCGTCACCAGCGTCGCCGTGGCCGCGACCGTGAGATGGACAACGAGGAATCCGTGTCCCGCGACGTCCGCAGGGAAGACCGCCGGGACGAGGGCCGTCAGCAGGAGACCGAGGAGAACGCGGAGAACCGGGTCCCCGTCGCCGGCATCGTCGACGTGCTCGAGTCCTATGCCTTCATCCGCACCTCCGGCTATCTCCCCGGCCCCAACGACGTCTACGTCTCCATGGGACAGGTCCGGAAATACGGTCTGCGCAAGGGCGACGCCGTCCAGGGCTTCATCCGTCCTCCCCGCGAGGGTGACCGTCGCGGCCAGCGTCAGAAGTTCGTCCCACTGCAGTCCATCGAGACCATCAATGGGATGGACGTCGAGGAGGCCGCCCACAGGAAGCAGTTCTCCAAGCTCACGCCGTTGTATCCGCAGGAGCGTCTGAGCATGGAGACCACGCCGAACCGGATCACCGGTCGTCTCATCGACATCGTGGCGCCCATCGGCAAGGGCCAGCGAGGCCTCATCGTCTCCCCGCCCAAGGCAGGAAAGACGATCACGCTGCAGAACATCGCCAACTCCATCACGGTGAACAACCCCGAGGTGCATCTCATGGTGATACTCGTCGACGAGCGCCCCGAGGAGGTCACCGACATGGAGCGCACCGTGCAGGGCGAGGTCATCTCCTCCACCTTCGACCGCCCCGCTTCGGACCATACGATGGTCGCCGAACTTGCCATCGAGCGCGCCAAACGTCTCGTCGAGCTCGGTCAGGACGTGGTCGTGCTTCTCGACTCCATGACGCGTCTTGCCCGCGCATACAACATCGCGGCTCCGGCATCCGGGCGCATCCTCTCCGGTGGCGTCGACGCCCAGGCCCTGTACCCGCCGAAGAAGTTCTTCGGCGCGGCGCGCAACATCGAGAACGGCGGATCCCTGACCATCATCGCCTCGGCGCTGGTGGAGACCGGTTCCAAGATGGACGAGGTCATCTTCGAGGAGTTCAAGGGGACCGGCAACATGGAGCTCCGCCTTAGCCGGGATCTCGCCAATAAGCGCATGTTCCCCGCCATCGACGTCAATGCCTCCGGCACGCGTCGGGAGGAGCTCATCACGCCCAAGGCCGAGCTTCCCATCATCTACCGGCTGCGGCGTCTCATGGGCGGCATGGAGCCTGAGCAGGCGTACCAGATGCTGGTGCCGCGGCTCAAGAAGACCGCCAGCAACCATGACTTCCTCGCCGCTCTCGTTCAGCAGAGCAATCTCATCAACGGCTGAGTTCCATTCCGCGCGCGTGGCGGGGTCCGGGGCCGGGAGACGAAGGTGCTTCCGTGGCCCCGGACCCCGCGTGTCGTTGATGGTCTCGGCGCTCTATGCGGCCCGTCCATCCGCGAAGGCCGCCAGACGCCGTACTCCCTCCCGCAGCAGTCCGGGATCGCCTGCATAGGAGAGTCTGACGAATCCGGCGCCCTCGGCGCCGAAGGCCTCGCCGGGCACGACGGCGCCGCCGCATATATCAAGAAGCTTGCGGCCGAACGCTGACGAATCCATGCCCGG
>CALEGL010000314.1 GCA_937876495.1 uncultured Bifidobacterium sp. | reverse complement strand
TCCTGTGGCCGCGCGTTCCGTGGAAGCGGCGCGGTACGTCGGTCCGGCGGTCAGCAGGGGCACGAGAAGCACGAGCAGCAGGTCGGCGACGAGGGCGGTCAGACCCAGCCACGGGGAGAAGGTCCAGAACACGACGACGTTGACCAGGGTGGTGATGCCGGCGATGGCGATCGGAGAGAGGGTGTGCGCGTAGAAGATCTCCAGCAGCTCGATGTCCTGGGTGATCACCGTCACGAGGTTGCCTCGCCCCTCCCGGCGCAGCTTCGCGGGGGCCAGCGCCCGCATCCTGTCGAACACCTCGCCGCGGATGTCGCGAAGCACGCTGAAGGCCATCTGGTGGTTGAACAGCTGCTCCCCGTAGGCGAGCGGCCCCCGGACGAACGCCAGCACGACCGCGGCTGCGAGTGCGGCCACCCAGACGGCCGTGGAGGCGCCGGTGAAGGCCCCCGCGAGTCCCGCGGCGGCGAGCATCACCGTCCAGATGGCCGACAGATGCCCGAGCGATCCGCAGACGATGGCCTTGAGCTCGATGGAGGCAAGGGGAAGCATCTGCCCGGCCATGCGACGCATGACCCGCGGGGTGGGCATCGGGGTGCCGTATGTCCTGCGAAGGGCGTCCGGTTCCCCGGGAAGCGTGCCGGATGTGGTGACCTTCGTCGTATCGGTCCTTTGTCCCTGGTGTTCCCTGGTGATCGTCGTTGTCATCGGACCGCCTCCTTCAGAGGTTCCGTGGAGCGTGACGGCGTCGCCCCGGCCGCCATGCGCGACGGGTTCCGTTCGCTTGCGGCCCCGATGTCCTCAAGCGTTCTCTGCTCGCGCCATTGCGATGCGAACGGTCCGGCCGCTGCGGCAAGGGCGTCGAAGTCACCCGATTCGATGATGTGGCCGTGGTCGAGCACAAGGATGAGGTCGGCGTGGCGCACGGACGCCAACCGGTGCGAGATGGTGACGACGAGTCGCGTTCGGCCCATGTCGTCGGCAAGCGCGGCAAGGGCCTCGTCATGGTCACGGTCCACGGCGCTCGACGCCTCGTCCAGGATGACGATGGGGGTGTCCCGCAGCAGAGCGCGGGCCAGTCCGAGCCGCTGGCGCTGGCCGCCGGAGAGGTTCGTGCCTCCGTAATCGACCGTCGCGTCGAGCCCGCCGCGGCGACGAATGACGTCCGCGAGGTCGACCTTCGTCAGCGCGTCCATCAGCGTGGCGTCGTCATAGCCGATTCCGGCCGGGTCGAGGTTGTCGCGCACGGTTCCTGAGAAGATCTGGTCGGTTCCGCGTACCAGCGTGACGTTGTCGATGAACCACCGGTCCTCGAGGTCGCGCAGCTCGGTGCCGTCCGCAGTCAGAGAGCCCTCGTATCCGCGAAGACGTCCGGAGAGCAGGGCGCCCAGCGTGCTTTTGCCCGATCCGGAGGCGCCGACGATGGCCACATGACCGGTGGGGCCTAGGTCCAGATCGACGTGGTCGAGGGCCTTCTCCGCGGCGTTCCCGACGCGTCGGGTGTTCCCGGCATCCCGGGTGTCCCGCGTATCTGCGTTCTCCCCGTTATCCGCGGCGTCCGGGTAGGCGAGAGAGAGTCCGCGTGCGGTGATGCGGAAGGCGGTGCCCGTGCCTGCGGGAGCCGTCATGCCGTTCCTGTTCCGCGAGCGCTCGACGGGGGCTTTCCCTGCGTGCCCGGCGCGCATGTCACGGGCGCGGACGATGGCCCGTCCCTGCTTGAGGGCGACCGTTCCGGCATGCATGAGGTAGACGAGCTGGCGTCCGGGAACGAACAGGCGCACGCCGGTGACGGCGACGAGCACGGCGGTCACCCAGCCGGCGGCGTCGAAGCGCGACATCAGCGCCGTGACGGCGGTGGCGGCGATCACCGAGACGTATATCGCTCCGTCGGCGCCGATGAGACTGGTGAGCTGCCCGCCGAGCAGACGCATCGTGGCCTTGCGGAAGCCCTCGGAGTCCTTGGCGAGGCGGCGGGACTCGCGTCCATCGGCGTCGAAGGTCTTGAGCGTGGGCAGGCCGCGCAGGGCCTGCTCGAAGTGCACGCCCACCTTGTCATAGCGCTGCAGATGGGCGATCTGCGTGCGGATGTCCTTCTTGCGGGTCATGTTCGCCGCGAAGGGCATGATGAGCATGCCGAGCACGATGATTCCGGCGCCGGCGGCGTTCACGGGGACGAGGACGGACAGCGCGACGAGGATCATGAGCAGCGACTCGACCAGCGTCGGCAGGAACGTCGTGAAGTACGTGCTCACCGAGGCGACGCCCTCGGTGGCCAGCAGGGCGAGGCTCTGATGCGGGGTGGCCCTGCCGCGGGCGGCATCGTCGCGGTCGCCGATGGCGGATTCGTCGATGAGGGACAGATACAGGTCGTCGGCCAGGGCCTCGCCCATCTGCCGTGACATCCTGCCGGCCAGGACGTTCGTCGCGTGGCGGATGAGGATCCGCAGGACGACGAGTGCGAGGATCGTGAGCAGCGCCGTGGTCATGGAGGCCGTCACGACGCCCAGCGGACCGTCCGAGGCTGGCCGTGCCGGCGTCCAGTTGACGGCCCGGGCGACGGCGAGGACGGCGATGAGTCCGACCAGCGCGTCCATGAACGCGCATAGCGCCTGAAGAACGCCGAGGATGAGCGAGCCGCGGGGGTCGGCCCCCGGCAGTCGGAACAGGTTCCTATCGATCATGAGGCGCTGCGCGTCCTTCCCTGATCATCCGGTGTGTCCGGCGTCCGGACCGGTGCGGCCCTGCGAGGCCGGCATGGGTTCGATGCGGCGTTTGGGGGATCCATGAGTCACATCCTGCAATCCCTGCCACGGTACGGGCGACGAACCACGTGGGTCAATACCTCGGCCCTTGTTTCTTCGCGATGCGCGTACGAAGGGCTGTGGGATTGCTCACATGGATGCGCCCCCGGCCGGTGAGGTTCGGGGGCGCACATGGGACGCATGGGAACGGGGGTGAGGTTGTGCCGACCTCTCGCTGCCTCGATTTCTACTTCTTCCCGTGCACCTTCGCGACGATGAAGCTCACGACGAGTACGACGATGACGGCGCCGAGGATCGAGGGGATGACCGCCATTCCTCCGAGGCTTGGACCCCAGGTGCCGAACAGGGCCTGGCCAACCGACGAGCCGACCAGGCCGGCGAGGATGTTGGCGATCCAGCCCATGGATTCGCCCTTGTTGGTGATGGCTCCGGCGATGACGCCGATGATCGCCCCTACGATAAGCGTCCAGATCCAGTACATGGGATGTCCTTTCTATTTGGTGACGCTCAACCTCGAGCATCCGTGACTCCACGCTACGGCACCGAGGAGTGGAGTGCCCGGCGTCTGCTTTGGGAAGAAAAGTGAATGTTGGTCATGATTTGCTCTGTGGTCGGCTTGCTTTGCTGGGAGTTCGCTCCGTGGTGGGGGGTGGATGGGGTCGCAGCATGCCGCTGAAGCGGGCTTGATGGCTTCGTGCCGGAGGCTTGCGAGTCGCGGGTTTCGACGATGATGGGTGGCCGAGTCAAGGTTCGAGTCGAGTCAAGGTTCGGATCCGGTCACGGCGCGAGTCGGATCATGGTGGGTGGCATCCGTGTCATCTCTTGGGCAGATTGCCTTTGGCTGAGCGCCTGTTCTGCCAAGATTTCGTTGGCATTCCAGGGGTCTGGAGTCGAGGATCGGGGGAGGGCCGCCCAGGATGCAGTCAGAGTGCCCAGCGAAGGCCATTCAATGCCCACCCGATGGCTGCGCTGAGATGCGGAGATCATCGGGTGCCGGGAAAGCTGGGGTAACCGGGTGCCGGGGAATGGGGGAAGTGCCCGGAATGCGATTCGAACGCACGACACCCGCTTTAGGAGAGCGGTGCTCTATCCCCTGAGCTACCCGGGCAACGGATGACCATTGTACACGCGTCCCCGCAGGGGAGTCGTCGTGCCATGAAGGGGCCTGTTGCTTTTCCGCGACGGCCTTTCGTAAGACGAGCACTCCCGTATTCGAGCTGCGCGCATCCCGTCCTTTTCGCGGATCATCGACTTTCGATGGTATGTGGCTCGTGTCATCTGAAACCTCGAATCTTCCTTTGATGATCGTGTGGGGGTCTTGGAATCCCCGATGCACGGCTGGGTATTCTGACGCTTCCCGTGCAGGGGTTCTCGAGTGCCCTGAGCCTCGTCCCGTGCGGGAATCGGGTGGGTTCGCCCTCCGGTTCCCGCACGTCGTCGTATGCGCGCTACGGTGGGTGGCATTCCCCGGGAAGGTGGTCGCCCATGGGTCGTTCGTCGCGCAGCTCGTCATCGAGGTCGTCGTCGCAAGTGAGGACGACCCACGGCGAATCGGCAGCGATCGGCTCCGCCCGCCATGAGCTCCTTCGGCGGGCCGCGACGGATGAAACCGGAGAGGCGCGCTCGCGGAGGCGTTCCGCGGCATCGGCCGGAGACCCGGGTCCCTCCCGCGGTCTGGAATACTCCCGTGTGGGAGGGGAGCCCCGTCGCCATCGCCTTCTCGGGGCGTTGGCGGGACTGGCCACGCTGCTGGCCGTCGTCTCGGTCGTCGCCCGCGAGCTTCCCGCGGACCTGCAGTCCCTTCCCTATGTCCCCGTCCTCGTCTCGGCCACCCCCTGGTTCGCCCTGGCCGCCCTGGCCGGTCTCATCCTCGGGCTTCTGTCCCGGCGTTGGATGGTCGCCCTGCTCGCGCTGTGCTGCCTCGTGGCCCAGGCCTGGTGGCAGCGGCCCTTCCTCCAGGCCTCGGCGACGCTGTCCTCCACGACGACCCAGGCCGTGGCCTCGGCGGATGCGAAGACGGATGACGACGCCGCCCGCGTCATGACCTTCAACGTGTACAAGGGGCGTGCCGACGTCCAGCAGATCGTCGACCTCGTCCGGGATCAGCGAGTGGAGGTCCTGGCGCTGCAGGAGACGACGGACTCCTTCGTCGAGGCCCTCGACAGGGCGGGCATCGGCGATTATCTGCCGTATTCGAAGGTGTCCTCCTCGGATGGCGTCTATGGCAACGGCCTGTGGTCGGCGACGCCGCTGAAAAGCCCCTCCGACGACGACGTCGACTCCAGTTCCTCGTTCATGCCCGGAGGCACCGTCGAATTCGCCAACGGACGGAGCATCCGCTTCGTCTCGGTGCACACCACCTCTCCGAAAAGCGGCTATCGGACGCAGTGGAGGACGTCCCTGGAGGAGGTGGCGCGGATGCGGTCGAAGACGTCCGCCCGCTACGTGCTGATGGGGGACTTCAACTCCACGGTGGACCACACGCCGTTCCGGGACGTGCTGGGCGACCGCTTCACCGATGCGGCCCAGCAGGCCGGCGAGGGACTCAAGTTCACGTGGCCGGCGAACAGACGCTGGATCCCGGCCTTCTGCGGCATCGACCACGTCGTCATGGACAAGGGCATCGTCGCGGGACAGGTCGAGACCGTGAAGGTCACCGGCTCGGACCATCGGGCTTTGCTCGCCACTCTGCAGATCGACGCGGAATAG
>CALEGL010000313.1 GCA_937876495.1 uncultured Bifidobacterium sp. | reverse complement strand
GCAGTGGCCCGCGGGACGTCCTCGCAGCTCGACCCTCGGACGTGTCACGCCCCTCCGAAGGCCCTGCACCAACCGCGAAGCCCCGCGGCCCTGCGACCGATCTCCTCCTCGGACAGCGTCCGACGGAAGCTGAAACGCAGGGCGCCACGGGCGTCATCGGCGTCGATGCCCATCGCCGTGAGCGTCGGCGGCGTCTCCTGACGACCCACCGCGCACGCCGATCCCGAGGAGCATTCGATGCCGTGCGCGTCAAGGTCCACGAGAAGCGTCTCGCCGGTCATCCCGGGGATGACGAAGCTCGCATGACCCGGAAGGCGATGGAGTGGATCGCCCGTGAGCCGCGCCCGCGGAACCGTCCGGAGCACGGCGTCGATGAGCCGGTCTCGGGAGGCCGCCAGAGCCGGGTTGCGGACGTCCATATCCCGAACGGCGTCGTCGAGCGCCACGGCCAGGGCCACCGCGCCGGCCACATCCGGAGTGCCGGGCCGCAGTCCGCGCTCCTGTCCGCCGCCCGACATCATCGGCGTCACCGGCGTCCCGGGGCGCATCAGCCATGCTCCGGTGCCATGCGGAGCGCCGAACTTGTGCCCGGCCACGCTGATCGAATCGACGTCAAGTCCGCGGAAATCCACCGGAACCGTCCCCGCCGCCTGGATGGCGTCGACGTGGATGGGCGTGCCGGCCTCATGGCAGATGCGCGCGGCCTCGGCGACCGGCTCGATCGTGCCGACCTCGTTGTTCGCCATCATCACGCAGCACAGGGCGGCTCCCCGGCCATGCAGGAGATCACGCAGCTGCCTGAGATCGATTCGCGCCTGCGCGTCCACGGGGACCGTCTCCACCTCGAAGCCCAGGACGTCCCTCAGCCATAGGGCCGACTGCATCACCGCCGGATGCTCCACGGCGGAGACGAGGGCGCGCGCGGGCCTGCCGGCCTCACGGCCCGCCAGCGCGAGTCCCTTGACGGCGAGATTGTCGGATTCCGTGCCGCCGGAGGTGAATATGACGTCCTCGGTCGTCGCGCCCAGATTCGTCGCCACCGACGCGCGGGCCGCCTCGAGCGCCCGCTTCGCCGTGCGTCCGTCCGTGTGGACGCTCGAGGGATTGCCCCAGGCCTCGGTGAGGAAGGGCAGCATCGCCTCGACGACGTCCGGCCGCACGCGGTCGCCGGCCGCCGCGTCCAGATACAGACGGCCGTCGGAGGTCGCGGGACCAGGGTCAGTGGCGGGGTAGGCCGTGGCGGCAATGTCGTTGGCGTCCTCCGTCGTCATCGTCTCACCGCCAGTCCAGACCGAGGTCGATGGCTCGGACGGAATGGGTGAGCGCTCCCACGGAGATGAGGTCCACGCCGCAGGCGGCCACCGCGGGCGCGCGGTCGAGCGTCATCGTCCCCGACGCCTCGACGAGAGCCCTGCCGTCGACGAGCTCCACACCGTGACGCGTGTCCTGGAGAGTGAAGTTGTCGAACATGATGGTGTCGGCGCCACCGTCAAGCGCCATGCCGAGCTGGTCGAGGCCGTCGATCTCCACCTCGATATGCGTGGTGTGGCCGACCTGGGATCGGATATGCCGCAGGACCGCAGCCAGATCGAGCCCGGCCGCGCGCATGGCCGCCAGATGGTTGTCCTTGACGAGCACCGCATCCGACAGGCCGTAACGGTGGTTGTGTCCGCCCCCGCACACCACGGCGTGACGGTCGAAGGGCCGCAGACCCGGAACCGTCTTGCGGGTGTCGGTGATGCGGGCATGGGAGTCGGGGACGGCGTCCACGGCGTCGACGAAGCGGCGGGTCATCGTGGCGATGCCGAACATGCGCTGCGTGAAGTTCAACGCCACGCGTTCCGCGGTGAGGATGCCGCGCACTGGGCCGTCCACCTCCGCCAGGACGTCCCCGGCGGCGAAGGGGTCGCCGTCGCGGGCATGGGCGTCGACGCGGATGCCGGGGTCAACGGTCCGGAAGGCCGCGGCGAACACGTCGATTCCGGCCAGCACCCCGTCCTCGCGAGCGCGGGGCCGCACGGAGCCGGAAAGGTCGACGGAGATCGTAGCCTCGGAGGTAACGTCGCCGGTGGGGCAGTCCTCGAGCAGGGCGC
>CALEGL010000312.1 GCA_937876495.1 uncultured Bifidobacterium sp. | reverse complement strand
GATGGATTCGTACGCGGAGGTCCCCAAGGCCATCGCCGAGGAGATCATCAAGGCCCAGCGCGGCGAGTGACGCGCGCCACGGGACGCTCCGTGTCCCCGTTCGGCGCTATCATGCATAACGCTGAACGGGGCCCGGGGTCGAAGTGGCAAACAACCCAGGAACCCAGTAATATGTAGCGAGTGCCCGGACCGCCGACGTACGGGCTGACTACAAGACGTCCAGGAGGACAGAAACACCATGGCAAAGGCAAAATACGAGCGCACCAAGCCGCATGTCAACATCGGCACCATCGGCCACGTCGACCACGGCAAGACCACCCTGACGGCGGCCATCTCGAAGGTGCTGCACGATGAGTACCCGGACGTCAACCCCGAGTACGACTTCGACCAGATCGACGCCGCCCCCGAGGAGCAGCAGCGCGGCATCACGATCAACATCGCGCATATCGAGTACCAGACGGCCAAGCGGCACTATGCGCACGTCGACTGCCCCGGACACGCCGACTTCGTGAAGAACATGATCACCGGCGCCGCCCAGATGGATGGCGCGATCCTCGTCGTGGCCGCCACCGATGGCCCTATGGCGCAGACCCGTGAGCACGTCCTGCTCGCCAAGCAGGTCGGCGTGCCGAAGATCCTCGTCGCCCTCAACAAGTGCGACATGGTTGACGATGAAGAGCTCCTCGACCTCGTCGAGGAAGAGGTCCGCGACCTGCTCGAGGAGAACGGTTTCGACCGCGACTGCCCAGTGATCCGCACCTCTGCCTATGGTGCCCTGCACGATGACGCTCCGGACCACGAGAAGTGGGTCCAGAGCATCAAGGATCTCATGGACGCCGTCGACGACTACATCCCGACCCCGGTCCACGACCTTGACAAGCCCTTCCTCATGCCCATCGAGGACGTCTTCACAATCTCCGGCCGCGGCACCGTGGTCACGGGTCGAGTCGAGCGCGGCCGTCTGCCCGTGAACACCAACGTCGAGATCGTCGGGCTTCGCCCGACCCAGACCTCGACGGTCACCTCCATCGAGACCTTCCACAAGCAGATGGATGAGGCCCAGGCCGGCGACAACACCGGTCTGCTGCTGCGCGGCATCAACCGCGACCAGGTCGAGCGCGGCCAGGTCGTCGCGGCCCCCGGCACCGTGACCCCGCACCACAAGTTCGAGGCCGAGGTGTACGTGCTGACCAAGGACGAGGGCGGCCGCCATTCGCCGTTCTTCTCCAACTACCGTCCGCAGTTCTACTTCCGCACCACCGACGTCACCGGCGTCATCACCCTGCCCGAGGGCGTCGAGATGGTCCAGCCCGGCGACCACGCCACCTTCACCGTCGAGCTCATCCAGCCCGTCGCGATGGAGGAGGGTCTGACCTTCGCCGTCCGCGAAGGCGGCCACACGGTCGGTTCAGGCCGTGTCACCAAGATTCTCGGCTGAGTCGGCCTAGTCGGGGAGGGATGGGTCGTACCCGTCCCAGGCATGGAGGCATCGCCCTCCCGGCGTCACGGATCGCGTATCCGCCGCCGGGGCGTGATGCCTTTTTGCATGCCCGGTCATGCCCGGTATCCCGACCGGGTGGCATAATGACGTGGGCGTTTCGACGCTTCGCCGACGGTCCCCTCCAAGGTGGCGTCGGGAGAGACGATACCGCGCGGCCGGTCCATACCCCGCACGGACGGAAACGACAGAGACACACAAGCAAAGGTGGCCAGACGTGGCACAGACAACGAATGACATCAAGAACGGATCCGTCATGAACATCGACGGACAGCTGTGGACCGTGCTCAAGTTCCAGCACGTTAAGCCCGGCAAGGGGCCGGCCTTCGTCAGGACGACCATCAAGAACGTCCTGTCGGGCAAGATCGTCGAAAGGACGTTCAACGCCGGCATAAAGATGGACTTCGAGACGGTCGACAACCGCAACCTCCAGTACTCCTACGAGGACGGCGACAACTACGTCTTCATGGACATGACGACGTACGACCAGATCTACATCCCCAAGGACCTCGTCGGCGAGCAGAGCAAGTTCCTGCTCGAGGGAACCGACTGCGTCGTGAGCTTCCATGACGGCACGCCGCTGAGCGTCGAACTGCCCGCCTCCGTCATCCTCACCATCACCCATACCGAGCCGGGGGTTCAGGGCAACCGCTCCAACGCCGGCACCAAGCCGGCGACCGTGGAGACCGGCGCCGAGATCCAGGTGCCGCTGTTCGTCGGCGAGGGCGAGAAGGTCAAGGTCGACACCAGGGACGGATCCTACCTCGGTCGCGAGAACTGACGGGTCGCATCCATGGCACGCTCCACGGCCCGCAAACGGGCGCTCAACACCCTGTACGAGGCCGACGAGAAGGGTCAGGACATCCTCTCTCTGCTCGCCGAGCGTCTTGATCATCCCGGAGCCCAGACGCCGCTGCCCGGCTATGCGGTGACCATCGTCCAGGGCGTCGCGGCGCACGCGCACGCCATCGACCGTCTGCTCAACGACCATTCGACCGGTTGGCGGGTGCCCCGGATGGCCGTCGTCGACCGCAATATCCTGCGCCTGGCCGTATGGGAGATCGTGTACAACGACGAGGTTCCGGACGGCGTGGCCATAGACGAGGCCCTCACCCTCGCCAAGACGCTGAGCGACGAGGATTCGCCCGCCTTCATCCACGGGCTGCTCAACGCGGTCGCATCCGATGCCGACGCTAGGGCGAAGGCATGTCAGGGGGACGAGACGACGGAGTCCGAGAATCAGGGGTCCGGGGGCCACGAGGACTCCGAAGCCATTGGCTCGGAAGCCGTCGCATCCGAAGCCGACGTCTCCGTAGACGACGCATCCGTGGACGAGTCCTCTGCAGGTTCGCCTACGGCGAACCCGACCCAGGCGGCTTCGGAATCCTCGGCGGTTCCGGAGTCTCCGACGTCTGCCGAGGAGCCGGAGACCGAGGACTCCGTCGCATCCGCTCCGGCGGCGGCATCCGACCAGGAACGGTCCTGATCGGGCGCCGCCGGCGGCGAGGAGCCGGAGACGACGGCCGTCCTAGCCCGTCGGTACCCTAGGTACGCGAACAACCCGACGGGAGAGATCGTATGAGCATGGGCGATGTCGCAGCGAAGAATCCGACCGATCAGGAGGCGATCCTCGTTCTCGAGGACGGCAGAATCTATCGGGGACGGGCCTACGGACACCGGGGGGTGACGACGGGGGAGATCGTCTTCGCCACCGGGATGACCGGCTACCAGGAGACTCTCACCGACCCCAGCTACGACCGGCAGATCGTCGTCCAGACCTTCCCGCATATCGGCAACACCGGCGTCAACCATGAGGACCCCGAATCCACGCGCATCTGGGTCGCCGGCTACGTGGTGCGCGATCCCAGCCCCGTGGTGAGCAACTGGAGAGCCGATGGGTCGCTTCAGGACGATCTCGACGCCGAAGGCGTCGTCGGCATCAGCGACATCGATACCCGCGCCCTTGTGCGCCATCTGCGCTCCGCGGGCGTCATGCGGGCCGGGATCTTCTCGGGCGACGCGCTCGCCGATCCCGACACCGGTGTCGAGAGGAGCCTGGACTCCCTGATGGCGGACGTCCGCCGCACGCCGCGGATGGCGGGTCTGAGCCTCTACGACGAGGTGAGCACCAAGGAGTCCTACGTCATCGAGCCCTGCGGACGCTTCGAGGGCGCGGCGCCGCTGTTCACCGTCGCCGCCGTGGACCTCGGCATCAAGTCGATGACCCCGCACCGCCTCGCGGAGCGAGGCTGCGAGGTGCATGTCGTCCCCTCGACGATCTCCTTCGAGCGGCTCGAGGAGCTTCACCCCGACGGCGTGTTCTTCTCCAACGGACCGGGCGACCCCGAGAAGGCGGAGCCCGAGGTCGAGCTGCTGCGACGGGTTCTTGACGCCCGCCATCCCTTCTTCGGCATATGCTTCGGCAACCAGCTGCTCGGGCGGGCCCTGGGCTTCGGCACCTACAAGCTCAAGTTCGGACATCGCGGCATCAACCAGCCCGTCAAGGACCTCACCACCGGCAAGGTGGAGGTCACCGCTCACAACCACGGCTTCGCCGTGGACGCGCCCATTGGCGAGCCCGTTGTCTCGCCCTACGACAACGGCCGCTACGGCCGGGTGACGGTCTCGCATGTCGACCTCAACGACGATGTCGTCGAGGGCCTGAAATGCCTCGACGTCCCCGCCTTCTCCGTCCAGTACCATCCCGAGGCCGCGGCCGGCCCGCACGACGCCGCCTATCTCTTCGACCGCTTCGTCGACCTCATGCGCTCGTCCAAGTCCAAGGAGGACACCGTCAATGCCTAGGCGCACCGACATCACATCCGTCATGGTCATCGGCTCCGGCCCGATCGTCATCGGCCAGGCCGCGGAGTTCGACTATTCGGGGACCCAGGCATGCCGTGTGCTGCGCGAGGAGGGCATCCGCGTCATCCTCGTCAACTCCAACCCGGCCACCATCATGACCGACCCGGAGATGGCCGACGCCACCTACATCGAGCCCATCGCCGTGCCCATCCTCGAGAAGATCATCGCCAAGGAGAGGCCCGACGCCCTGCTGCCCACGCTCGGCGGACAGACGGCGCTGAACGCGGCCGTCGCCCTCGGGAAGGCGGGAATCCTCGACAAGTACCATGTCGAGCTCATCGGCGCCTCCTTGGAGGCCATCGACCGCGGCGAGGACCGCGAGCTTTTCAAGAAGGTCGTGGAGAAGGCGGGCGCCGAATCGGCCAAGTCCTTCATCGCGCATTCCCTGCCCGAGGTCGAGGGCATCGTCGGGAAGCTGGGCTATCCGGTGGTCATCCGTCCGAGCTTTACCATGGGCGGACTCGGCTCGGGCATCGCCCATGACGTGGATGAGCTGCGTCGCATCGCGGGCGCCGGACTGCACTACTCGCCCACCAACGAGGTCCTCGTGGAGGAGGGCATCGAAGGCTGGAAGGAGTACGAGCTCGAACTCATGCGCGACCGCAACGACAACGTCGTGGTCGTCTGCCCCATCGAGAACGTCGACCCGGTCGGCGTGCACACCGGCGATTCCATCACCGTCGCGCCCCTGTTCACCCTCACCGACCGCGAGTACCAGCGCATGAGGGACATCGGCATCCGCATCATCCGCGGCGTCGGCGTCGACACCGGTGGCTGCAACATCCAGTTCGCCGTGAACCCCGAGAACGGGCGCATCATCGTCATCGAGATGAACCCCCGCGTCTCCCGTTCCTCCGCGCTGGCTTCCAAAGCCACGGGATTCCCCATCGCCAAGATCGCCACCAAGCTGGCCCTGGGCTACACGCTCGACGAGATCCGCAACGACATCACGCGATCGACGCCGGCCAGCTTCGAGCCCACCATCGACTACGTCGTCACCAAGATCCCGCGCTTCGCCTTCGAGAAGTTCCCCGGGGCCGACCCCATGCTCACGACGTCCATGAAGTCGGTCGGCGAGGCCATGGCTCTGGGCGGCAACTTCCAGGAGTCCCTCGGCAAGGCCATGCGCTCCATCGACAAGCGCCATATGGCCTTCAACTGGGACGGCGAGCGTCCCGACGCGGAGGAGACCGCCGACCTGCTCACGCGGATGCATACGCCCACCGAGCATCGGTATCTGCAGGTCCAGCGGGCCTTGTGGGGCGGAGCCACCGTCGAGCAGATCTACCAGGCCACGAAGATCGATCGCTGGTTCCTTGAGCAGATGGCCCTCATCAACGAGACCGCCCTGGCCGTGCGCGCCTCCGAGACGCTCACGCCGTCCCTGCTGCGCCGCGCCAAGAAGGCGGGTCTGTCCGACGTGCAGATCGCGCATCTGCGCGGCCTGGGCGACGCGGGGGAGAACACCGTGCGCGAGCTGCGCTGGAACTACGGCATCCGGCCGGTGTACAAGACCGTCGACACCTGCGCCGCCGAATTCGACGCCGTGACGCCCTACTACTACTCGTGCTACGCCGACGAGTCGGAGCTGAGGCCCCGCACACGCGAGGCCGTCATCATCCTCGGCTCGGGCCCCAACCGCATCGGCCAGGGCATCGAGTTCGACTACACCTGCGTGCATGCGGTGCAGGAGCTCGGCACGGACTATGACACCATCATGGTCAACTGCAACCCCGAGACCGTGTCCACCGACTATGACATGTCCGACAGGCTGTACTTCGAACCCCTCACCTTCGAGGACGTGCTTGAGATCTACGAGGCGGAGAAGCGGATGGGGCCGGTCAAGGGCGTCATCGTCCAGCTCGGCGGCCAGACGCCGCTGTCACTGGCGGCGCGGCTCAAGGCCGCGGGCGTGCCCATCCTCGGCACCTCGCCCGAGTCCATCGACCTGGCTGAGAACCGCGAGCTCTTCGGCGAGGTGCTGCGCCGCGAGCATATGAACGCCCCGCGCTACGGCACCGCCCTGAGCCTCGACGAGGCCCGGGACGCCGCCCACTCGATCGGATACCCCGTCCTTGTGAGGCCCAGCTACGTGCTCGGCGGACGAGGCATGGAGATCGTGTACGACGACGACCAGCTCGCCACCTACGTCAACCGCGCCCTCGCCGAGGCCAAGGCCGACACCGTGGTGTCCGGACGCCTGCCGTCCCCGCTGCTCATCGACAAGTTCCTCCAGGACGCCATCGAGATCGACGTCGATGCCCTGTTCGACGGCGAGGAGCTCTACATCGGCGGCATCATGGAGCATGTCGAGGAGGCCGGCGTGCATTCCGGCGACGCGGCCTGCACCCTGCCGCCCAGCACGCTGTCCGACGACCAGATCCGCCGCCTGCGCGAGGGCACCCTCGCCATAGCACGCGGCTGCGGAGTGCGAGGGCTCATCAACGTCCAGTACGCCTTCATGGCCAACACCCTGTACGTCATCGAGGCCAATCCCCGCGCCTCGCGCACCGTGCCCTTCGCATCCAAAGCCACCGGCGTGGCCCTGGCCAAGGCCGCGGCCCGAATCATGGTGGGGGAGAGCGTCGCCGACCAGCGCCGCAACGGGCTGCTGCTGCCCAAGGGCGACGGCGGCGTCATGCATCCGGGACAGCAGGTCGCCGTCAAGGAGTCCGTGCTGCCCTTCAAGCGCTTCCGCACCCCGGTGGGCCGGACCGTCGACGTCCTGCTCGGCCCCGAGATGCGATCCACCGGCGAGGTCATGGGATTCGACCGCGACTTCCCGCACGCCTTCGCCAAAAGCCAGCTTGCCGCCTACCAGGGCGGGCTGCCGACCAGCGGCAACGTCTTCATCTCCGTCAACGATTCCGACAAGCGTCAGCTTCCCCTGATGGCCGTCCGCCTCGTCGAGCTCGGCTTCGACATCTGGGCGACCGAAGGCACGGCCTCCGTGCTGCGGCGCTACGGCATTGACTCGCATATCGTCGACAAGATCACCACTCGCCCCGACGGCAGCGGCAGCACCACGACGACCGTCGACCACGTCCCCGGCAGCGTCGGCAAGAACGTCGTCCAGCTCATCGAGGACGGCACCATCGACATGGTGCTCAACACGCCCAACTCGCGCGGTTCCCGCGCGGACGGCTACTCGATCCGCGCCGCCGCCATCGCGGCCGACCTTCCCCAGTTCACCACCATGACCGAGTTCTCCGCCGTGCTCATGGCCATCGAGGCCGTCAAGCGCGACGACTACCAGATCATGAGCATCCAGGAGCATTCGCGTCAGCTGTTCGCCATGGAAAGTTGAGGATGTCATGCCTGACCGTACGGCGCCATCGGATGGCGGGGATTTCGGACTGCGTCTGAGTCGTTCCATGGCCGCGTACGGTCCCTTGTGCGTGGGCATCGACCCCCATCGCCGTATACTCACCGACTGGGGGTACGACGTCGACGCCGAGGGCGCCGAGCTGTTCTCCATGAGGATGCTGCAGGCGGCCAACGGCAGGGCGGCCGCCGTCAAGTTCCAGACCTCGATGTTCGAGCGCTACGGGTCCAAGGGCTATGCGGCCCTGGAACGGGTGCTCTACGCGGCGCGGCAGATGGGCGTCATCACCATCGTCGACTGCCTGCACGGCGGGCTGCCCACGACGATTTCGGCCATCTCCGACGCCTACTTCCATCATGACTCCCCGATGGCGGCCGACGCCATCACCCTGCTGCCGTACTACGGCGCTCGGTCCCTCACCGGTCTCATCCGCGACGCGCTGGCCAACGGACGCGGCGTGTTCGTCGCATCCCTCACCTCCAACCAGGAGGGGCAGAGCCTGCAGACGGCCATCCGGCAGAGCGGCGACTACGCCGGCCGGACGGTGGCCTACGGCATAGCCCGCAACGCGCAGAAGTTCAACGCCGACGTGCAGGGCATGGGTTCCGTGGGGCTGATCATCGGCGCCACCATCGGTCAGTGGATGCAGGACGGCGGGGTAAACCCCTCACAGTTCACGGGACCGATCCTCTCGCCCGGCTATGGATGGCAGGGCGCGGAGGCCAACGATCTCAAGACCGTGTTCAAAGGGATCAAAGGGAACGTGCTCGTCACCGTGTCACGGTTCATCGCCGCGCACGGCCCCTCGATCTCGGAGCTGTCCCGTGCCACGGAGTCCATCGCTCTGGACGTCCGCCAGGCCCTGCTGGAGGCGATGGACGAATGAGTGCATCGGGGCGTGATGCGAGGAAACAGGACGGTGCCCAGGCCGCCGATGCGGTGCGGGAGACGGCCGCCGAGGCGCCCTTGCATGGGAATCGCCAAGGGGATGCCACGGGTGCCGAATCATCGGCCGGCGGCTCCCCGCGTGTGACCGGGGGTCGGCTCATGGTCCTGACGGGTCCCACTGCCGTGGGCAAGGGGACGGTCGAAGCCGAGCTGCGTCGGCGGCATCCTGAGGTGTGGGTGTCCGTCTCAGCCACGACCCGCGCCCCCCGTCCCGGTGAGACGAACGGTCGCACCTACTGGTTCCTCGATGACGCCGAGTTCCTGGACAGGGAACGCCATGGGATGTTCCTCGAAACGGCCGTCGTCCATGGCATGGCCCGGTACGGCACGCCTTTGGAGCCGGTGCTTGAGCATCTGCGGGCGGGCGTCCCCACCATCCTCGAGATAGACCTGCAGGGGGCTCGACGTGTCAGACAAAGGGCGAAGGAGCTGGGGCTGGACGTCGTCTACGTCTTTCTGGCGCCGCCCAGCTATGACGAGCTTGTCAGACGTCTGATCGGCCGGGGGACCGAGAACGAGGAACAGCGCAGGCGACGGCTCGAGACGGCGAGGATCGAGCTCGCCTCCGAATCGGAGTTCGACGTGACCATCGTCAATCGGGACGTGACGCAGGCCGCCGACGAGCTGTGGGCCGTGATCGCCAGGGAGTACGGGCTGCCTCTGTAGAACCGCTGGGGAACCGCACCCCAGGGTCTCGTGCACGCGGGCGCAAGGTCGGATTCCGGGCGCATGGTTGAAATATCACGGCATGACGAGGCTGCGGGCCGAGGGCCTTCGTATGGTGGTATGTGGGCGTACGGGACTCTCCTTCCGCATCGGATAACGATGAAGGGGCGCCGGAGGTTTTCCCTCCGGCGCCCCTTCATGCATGAGACCGGTCCTATGCCGATCGGCCTCATGACACATGCGCAGGCTACTTCTCGTCGGTGGCTCCCGCCAGCGCCCACACCGCGGCGATGACGACGATGATGGAGAGGACCCACGTCCACCAGGCGCCGCCGTCACCCGAGAACGACCCGATCCACGGGGTGATGAAGGCGACCACGCCGGCGATGATCTGCACCCATTCCGAGGCCTTCGAGCTGGCGGTCCCCAGAGCCCACAACGCCACGACGGCGATGACCACACCCAGGGTGACGACCCAGCCCGAGCCGGAGCCGTACCCCGCGAACAGCGGCGTAAGGGCGAGCAGCACCCCTGCCACCAGATTCACCCAGTCCTGCCAGGTCCTCCATGCCGCCTTCGCGGTCGTGGCCGTGCTTGTCGTCCCTGATGTCCTTTGGACGTTCTGCGTTGATGAGGTCATGATGTCTCCTTCTTTGGATGCTACGGAAATACGTAGCGATACGGAGAATCGTAGCGCAAAGCGAAGGAAAGTCAATGATGGAATCGCGTCACGGAACCCTTGTCGCGGGAGCCGGACGGGCGATGGGCCACCTTCCGCCGCATGCGATCCGCGCCGGGTCAGGATGTCATCGGCGCACGCGAATCCATCGGGGCGGCATCCTGCGTGTCGGGGATGCCGCCCCGATGTGCGGGGCCGAACCGGGGATGGCGGGTCGGGATGCGGCCGGCCCCGGCGTATCGGATCGTCAGTCCAGGCCCGGAGCGCCCGGATCCTCGTCGCCGGGCTTGGCGGCGATGCACCGCCACACCAGGATGGACTCCTTGCGGGCCCATTCCTCGCGCCGTTGCGAGGAGGGGATGTCCTCGCCCGCGGTCGCGGAGGCGACCACCAATGATCCGATGATGTTGTCCATCAGGACGTCGATGTCGACGTCCCTGCGGAAGACCCCTGCATCCATCCCCGCACGGAAGAAGCGAGCCCCGGCCCTTCGGGTGGGGATCACGATGGATTCCTTGAGCTGTCGGACCAGCGGGCTGTCCGAGGCGATGATCAGACCCAGCAGCCGGATGTCGACATGGTCGTCAAGCGCCTGGACGAACCGCGCGAGCAGGACGGCGATGTTCCCGTGGGAGGGTTCCAGAGCAAGGGATCGGGGGATGAGCGCGGCCAGGGCCGTCATCATCCGGGCGGTGAGCTCCTCGCTGTTGCGATAGCGACGGTAGATCGTCGTCTTGGCCACTCCGGAGGTGTCGGATACCGACTGGATGCTGATCGGACGTGTCTGCGTGGCCGCCAGCGTCAGAACCGCGTTGACGATTCTGCGGTCCACGTCCATCCGTTGCTTCTCCCGTGTCGTCATGAGGTGCTCTGGTCCCGTCTTCGTGCGCCCGTGTGCCCGTGCGCCCTCCACCGATCAGATGGGTGCCGCCGCCCGTCACCGGCCGGCGACGCATCCACCCGGAACATCCTAGACGGGCCGTGTTCCGGTCGCCTTTCCTTCTTGGCGGATGCGGTCGCCATGCCGTCCAGTGGCGTGGGCGCCGCGTTCCACGGTGGGGTCGATCTTCGACCGCGTCACGCGCCGTCGTATCCGCGTCGTGCGGCCGGCCTCGGCGAGGCGGCTGGCCCGGAATCGGCCACGCATACGATGGCGCCCCGGACATCGCGGATGTGATGCCCGGGGCGCCGCCTTGACGTAAGGAACCGGATCAGGCCAGTCCCGACAGCCTGTTGATGAGGTCGGGGTCGCGCGTGGCGCCCTTGTCGGCGGAGCGGGCGAAGGCGGCGTAGGCCTTGAGGGCCTGCGAGACCTTGCGGTCGCGGTGGGCGACGTAGCCGTCGCCGGCCTCGAGCTCGCGGCGGCGTTCGGCGAGCTGGTCGTCGGTGAGCTCCACGTCGATTCTGCGGTTCGGGATGTCGATGTCGATCATGTCGCCGTTCCTGATGAGGGCGATGGGTCCCTTGTTGGCGGCCTCGGGGGCGACGTGCCCGATGGCCAGACCCGATGAGCCGCCTGAGTAGCGGCCGTCGGTGATCATCGCGACCTGTCGTCCGATGCCCTTGCCCTTGACGAAGGAGGTCGGATACAGCATCTCCTGCATGCCCGGGCCGCCCTTCGGCCCCTCGTAGCGGATGACGAGCGCCTGCCCCGGCTTGAGCGTGTCGTCGAGGATGACCTTGATGGCCTGCTCCTGGGACTCCACGACCAGGGCCGGCCCGTGGAACTTCCAGATCTCCTTGGGTACGCCGGCCGTCTTGACGACGCAGCCGTCGGGGGCGAGGTTGCCTCGCAGGATGGCGAGTCCGCCCTCCTCGACCTCCGGATGGTCGATGTCATGGATGGCGCCGTGCTGGCGGTCCGTGTCCAGCGTGTCGAACAGCGTCTCGTGCGTCCAGGGTTCCGGGGAGACGATATGGCCCGGGGCGGCATGGAAGAACTGCTTGACGTCGTCGCGGCAGGTGTCGCGCATGATGTCCCAGTCGTCGAGCTTGGCCTCAAGGGAGGGATAGTCGATGGAATGCACGTCCCTGTGCAGCTTGCCGGCGCGGTCGAGCTCGCCGAGGATGCCGCAGATGCCGCCGGCGCGGTGCACGTCGGAGATCTCCCACTTGCCGGAGGGGGCGGCCTTGCAGATGCAGGGGACGGTATGCGAGATGCGCTCGATGTCGTTGAGGGTGAAGTCCACGTCGGCGCTCTGCGCGGCGGCGAGGATGTGCAGCACGGTGTTCGTGGAGCCGCCCATGGCCACGTCCATGGTCATGGCGTTCTCGAAGG
>CALEGL010000311.1 GCA_937876495.1 uncultured Bifidobacterium sp. | reverse complement strand
CCCACCGCGGGCACCGAGATGGTGATGACGCCGGCCATGATGGCCATGAACGCCACGTTCATCGCCATGGTGGGCACGCCGCGGGCGGCCGCGACCTGGTCGTCCAGGGAGCTGAACAGCAGGGGATGCCAGATCAGCGAGATGGCGAGCAGCAGCACGGCGTCGAAGACGGCGAAGCCGACGACCTGGTCCCGGGTGATCGTGAGGATCGAGCCGAAGAGGATCGACTGCATCTGCTGCGTGGCCGCCGTGGACATGCGAGCGAAGAACAGCCCGAGTCCCGTGGCGAAGGCGAGCACCGTCCCGGTGGCGATCTCCCTTTGCGAGGCGCGTTTGCCGAGCGCTCCGATGATGAGCGCCCCCGCCATCGCGAAGGCGCCCATCCCCGCCCAGACGGGAAGTCCCAGAAGGACGGCTCCCGTCGCCCCGGGCAGACCGATGTGGGCGAGCGCATGCGCGGCGAAGGTCGAGTGTCTGGCGATGGTGAAGTAGCCCATCACGCCCGCGGCGACGGCAATGCACACCCCGGCCGCGAAGGCATTGGCCATGAAGGAGGCCGACAGCGTTGACATCCATTCCGGATCGAAGCTCAGTCCCGTCATCGCGGATCCCCCTTGTTGGCTGACGCCTGCGTCGTTCCCGCGATGTGCGTCGGCTCCTCCGTCGGTCCCGCCGTCCCATACGCGTCCCGCGCGCACGAACCGTCCGTGCGGTCGCGTGCCGGCGTCCCCGCAGCCGTCGTCCCCGGCCGCGTGCCGAGGGGCCGGCCGGTGGCATGTCCGTGGCGTGGTGTGATGTACATGTCGCCCTGGGGCGTGGTGACGACGCCTATCGACGTGCCGTACAGATGCGTGAGAAGTTCAGGGTCGAGCACCGCATCCATCGCCGCGTAGTGAGCGTGGCCGTCGAGCAGATAGACGGCGCCGTCGAGGATGGGCAGCAGCATGTTGAGGTCATGGGCGACGATCTGGATCGTCATGCCGAGGTTCTCGTTGAGCCGGGCCAGCACGTCGACGACCTCTCGCTGGCTGGCGGGATCGAGGTTGGCCAGGGGCTCGTCGAGCATGAGCAGGTGAGGGTCCGAGGCCAGCGCCTGGGCGATGGCCACGCGCTGACGCTGGCCACCCGACAGCTCGGACAGCCTGCGCGAGGCCTGCTTCTCGACGCCGATGAAACGCAGTATCTCGATCGCATGGGCGCGCTGCCGCCGGCTCGCCGCATGCCATCCGAAACGATTGCCGACCATGCCGAGCAGTACGGACTGCTCGGCTGTGATGGGGGAGTCCCCGTCGGAGGCATAGCTCTGGGGGACGTAGCCGATGAGGCGGTTGGATTCTCCGGGCCGTCTTCCCAACACCCTGGCCGTCCCCGATTCGAGGGGGAGCAGACCGAGCTCGGCCCTGATCATCGTCGTCTTGCCCGTGCCGTTGGTGCCGACGATGGCCGTGACCGACCCGGCGGGGATGCGAAAGTCCGCATGGCTCCAGATGGTCCGCCCCGACAGGGCGACGGCGGCGTCGTGGAACTCCACCGCCGCTGCGGCGGTTTCGCCGTCTCGCGTCTTCATGACCGTCATGGAACCCACTGTGTCAGGCACTGCTGACAATCGTTCTCATTACTGCTCGGGGCCGACCGCCAGGCCGAGTCGTCGGACCGATCCAGGCAGTGCGTCGTGCGCCGGCGGATGGGGCGTCCCGCATCGGCGGAGGGGAAGGGCGTCCGTCGGACGTTACTTCCCCGGGTCGGTCTGCCCTTCGTTGGAGGGTGTCGTCGACGTTGAGGATGAAGCGGAGGGGGAATCGGATGATGACTCCGAATCGGAGGGGGATGCGGAATCGGATGATGACGACGTCCCGTCCGGAGACGCGGAGTCCGTTCCCGACGACGAATCCAGCGCGTCGGATATCGATGACACCAGGGACGTGATCCAGGAGACGAGGTCCTGGGCATCGGAGGGAATCTGCTCGCTGACGTCGACGACGGGAACATCGCTGCGGCCGGCCGTCCCCAGCAGCATGGAGCCGGCGTCGCTGGACTCCTGCGTGTTGTTGATGAGGACGTCGATCTTGTGCTTCTCTATAAGCCCCTGGAACGTTTGCAGGTCGGAGGCCGACGGTTCGCCCTCCGATGCGACGGCGTTGGCGTAGCCCTTGGGCGTGGCGTCGGTGAATCCGAGGTCGGACATGAGATAGTACGCCACCGCCTCGGTGGCTCCGTAGACGGGGGCGTCGTGGTCGGTTTTGAAGGTCGTCATCGTCGTCTCCAGCGTCTTCTCCCTGGACTGCCAGGATTTCAGACGCGCCTCGAAATCCTTCTTCTTCGAAGGCAGGATGCGGGAGAAGGTCTCGGCGATCTCCTTGGCCATGCCGTCCCGCGCCTCCTTGGAGAACCACAGATGGGGGTTGTCGCCGTCCATGGCGCCGACGGTCTCCGCCGCGGAGACCACGGACGTCGAGGAGGAGACGTTCTTCGTGGCCCAGGAGTCGTATCCGGCGCCGTTGACGACGAGAATCCCCGCCTTGTGGATCCGCGCGACGTCGGAGGTCGTCGGCTCGAAGCCATGGGCGTCGACGCCGGAGGAGGACAGGATGGAGGTGACGGTGACGTCGTCGCCTCCGATCTGTTCGGCGAGCGACCCCCACTGGCTGACGGACGCCACCACGGTCAGCGGGCCGGTCGCTGACGTCGTCGCGCTGGATGCGGAGGACGACTCGTCGGCGCCGCAGGCTCCCGCGGACAGGGTCAGGGACAGCGCGGCCGCGATGGCCATGGCTTTTCGTATGACGTTCATTCGACCCCTCCTCGGATGCGGCGGCGATGTCCGTCGAGCCCCCGCATGACCTGACCCCACGATAGCCTAGCCGCGGGGGGACCGCCTTCGGCGGCGGTCCGCGGACCGGCCGACGAGACCGGATGCGCAGGCGATGGGAGACGGACGAAGGGAGCGGATGCATGCCCGTCAGAATGGATGGCAGGACGGTAGCGGCCGAGATCAAGCAGGATCTGGTTCGGCGCGTGGAGAGGCTCGAGAGCAGGGGGATCCATCCTGGACTGGGAACGATCCTTGTGGGCGACGACCCCGGATCCGTGCGCTATGTGGCCGGCAAGCATGCCGACTGCGCGGAGGTGGGGATCCGATCCATCCGTCGCGACCTGCCGGGGGACGCCGACGCCGACCTCATCGCGGACGCCGTGCGCGAGCTCGACGCCGACCCCGCCTGCACGGGGTTCATCGTCCAGCTGCCGCTTCCACGAGGCGTGGATTCGACCGCAATCGTCGACCTCATCGATCCGGCGAAGGACGCCGACGGAATGCATCCCTACAACCTCGGTCAGCTCGTGCTTCATGTGGGAGGCGAGATCACGACGCCACAGCCCTGCACTCCGCGCGGTATCTTCGCTCTGCTCGACCACTATGGCATCGACCTGTCCGGCAAGGAGGTGTGCGTCCTCGGTCGGGGCATCACCATCGGCCGGACGGTGGGTCTGCTGCTGTCCCGTCGCGGGGTGGACGCCACGGTGACGCAGTGCCACACGGGAACCAGAGACATCCCCGCGCATATCCGTCGGGCTGACGTGGTCATCGCCGCGGTCGGGCGGGCGGGGTTCGTCCGGCCCGAGGACGTGCGCGAAGGGGCAGTCCTCGTCGACGTCGGGGTGTCCCGCGTGTACGACGAGGCCGCCGGACGCTATCGGGTCAAGGGTGACGTCGACCCGGCGTGCCGTGAGAAAAGCTCCGCGTACTCGCCGAATCCCGGGGGAGTGGGACCGATGACCCGCGCCATGCTGCTCGAGAACGTCGTCGAGATGGCCGAGCGATCCGCTGGTCTGTGACCTCCGGTCGTGCCGCGCTCGTCTCTTGGTCTCCCGGCGTATGCGACACGCCGGGATTGCCGCCCGTCCGACGGTTGAGGGGTGCCTCTATGATGTGCTTTCGTATGCGTCCGCAAGGCCGCACCCACAACTGAACATCGATAACATCCACCACAATCTCACAGAAACCACAATTAATGGCAGAGAACAATAGCGAAGTCACCAAGGTCGCGATCAACGACATCGGCACCGAGGAGGACTTCATCAAGGCAGTCGATTCCACCATCAAGAACTTCGATGATGGTGATCTCGTCCAGGGAACCGTCGTCAAGATCGACCGTGACGAGGTCCTGCTCGACATCGGCTACAAGACCGAGGGGGTCATTCCCTCCCGCGAGCTGTCCATCAAGAAGGACGTGGATCCCGACGACGTCGTCCAGGTGGGCGACACCGTTGAGGCTCTCGTCGTCACCAAGGAGGACAAGGAGGGGCGTCTCATCCTGTCCAAGAAGCGCGCCCAGTACGAGCGCGCCTGGGGTGACATCGAGAAGATCAAGGCGGACGACGGCGTCGTCGAAGGCACCGTCATCGAAGCGGTCAAGGGCGGCCTCATCGTCGACATCGGCCTGCGCGGCTTCCTGCCGGCCTCGCTGGTCGAGATGCGTCGCGTGCGCGACCTGTCCCCCTACATCGGCCAGAAGATCAAGGCCAAGATCCTTGAGCTCGACAAGAACCGCAACAACGTCGTCCTCTCCCGTCGCCAGTACCTCGAGGAGACCCAGTCCGAGGTCCGCGAGACCTTCCTGTCCCAGCTCAAGAAGGGCCAGATCCGCGAGGGCGTCGTGTCCTCCATCGTCAACTTCGGCGCCTTTGTCGACCTGGGCGGCGTGGACGGACTCATCCACGTCTCCGAGCTGTCCTGGAAGCACATCGACCATCCGTCGGAGGTCGTCAAGGTCGGAGACAAGGTCACCGTCGAGGTGCTCGACGTGGATCTCGACCGCGAGCGCATCTCCCTGTCGCTCAAGGCGACGCAGGAGGATCCGTGGCAGCGCTTCGCGCGCACCCACATCCCCGGGCAGATCGTCAAGGGCAAGGTCACGAAGATCGTCCAGTTCGGCGTCTTCGTCTCCGTCGAGGACGGCATCGAGGGCCTGGTCCACATCTCCGAGCTCGCCAACCGCCACGTCGACAACCCCGAGACCGTCGTCAAGACCGGCGAGACCATCTTCGTCAAGGTCATCGACGTGGATCTCGACCGTCGTCGCATCTCCCTGTCCCTCAAGCAGGCCGATGACTCCGTCGACCCCTCCTCCGAGGACTTCGACCCGGCGATCTACGGCATGCCCGCCGAGTACGACGAGAGCGGCAACTACAAGTACCCCGAGGGCTTCGACCCGACCACCAACGAGTGGATTCCCGGATACGAGAAGCAGCGCGAGACCTGGGAGTCCCAGTACGCCGCCGCCCACGACCTGTGGGAGGAGCACAAGGCCTTCGTCGCCAAGGAGATCGAGAACGCCGCCGAGTCGGCCGCCGAGGATGGACAGGGCCAGCGCGAGGAGAAGGTGGAGTCCGTCTCCAACTACACCTCCGATGCCGCATCGTCCGGAACCCTCGCCGATTCCGACCAGCTGGCCGCCTTGCGCGAGCAGCTGCTCAGCGAGAAGAAGAAGTGAGCCGCCGGCGTCCCTGAGACGTCATGGCAGTCCGATGGCCCGGTCCGCGTCCGTTCGCGGCCGGGCCATCGCCCGTTTCCGGGCCTCGTTGCCGCGAGCGGGTCGATGGTCATCGGATAGCGGAATCGCATCGACGCCCGATCGGTCCGAGCCGCTGCGACGGCGTCGACCTTCCACCGTCGTCGCGACGGCTAGCATGACGGTATGGCAATCGCGCTGAGAGTGGCTCTGACCGGCGGCATCGCGGCGGGGAAAAGCACCGTGGCCCGACGGCTGTCCGAGATCGGCATCCCGGTCATCGACTACGATGTGCTGGCGCGTCGGGCGGTGGAGCCGGGAGGCGACGGCCTGCGGGGAATCGTCCGGCGCTTCGGTGCGGATGCGCTGGATTCGGATGGCCGTCTCGACCGGCGGTGGATGGCGGCGCGCGTTTTCGGCCGCGACGCCGCTCCGGGGGCGCGCGAGTCGTTGGATGCGATCGTCCATCCGATCTTCTACCGGCTCGCCGCCGAGGAGGAGAACCGATGCGGGGACGTCGGGGTGGTCGTCCACGACGTCCCGCTGCTTGCCGAGGTCATCGGCCGCATCCCGTTCCGATTCGATCATGTCGTCACCGTCGAGGCGCCCGAGGAGGCGCGCGTCCGTCGCATGATGACCACCCGCGGAATGACCCGGGAGCAGGCCCTCGGGCGCATCGTCGGACAGTCCTCCGCCGAGGATCGCCTGCGCATCGCCGACGTCGTCATCGATTCCACGCGTCCCATGGAGGAGATGCTCTCCCGCGTCGATTCGCTCGCCGCGCAATGGATTCGCGAGGCCGCGCGGCGTCATACTGGACGGTGACGACGTCGGAGACGCCGGCGCATCGTCATCAGGGGAGAAGCGGGACGGCAGGCATGGGAGTCACCATCGAGCGCAGCAACAAGCCCTTCGTCGTCAAGGCGCCGTACAAGCCGTCGGGGGACCAGCCCCAGGCCATCGGCGAGCTGGCCAGGCGCATCGAGAACGGCGAGAACGACGTGGTGCTCATGGGGGCGACGGGCACGGGGAAGACCGCAACCACTGCCTGGCTCATCGAGCGCCTGCAGCGGCCCACCCTCATCATCGAGCCCAACAAGACGCTGGCCGCCCAGCTGTGCGCCGAGTTCCGCGAGCTCATGCCCGACAACGCCGTGAGCTACTTCGTGTCCTACTACGACTACTACCAGCCGGAGGCCTACATCCCGCAGACGGACACGTACATCGAGAAGGACTCGAACATCAACGACGACGTCGAGCGTCTTCGCCACGCCGCCACGGCCAGTCTCCTGACGCGCAGGGACTGCGTCGTCGTCGCCACGGTCTCCTGCATCTACGGCCTCGGCACGCCGGAGGAGTACGCGGGAAGGATGCTGTTCCTCCACGAGGGGCAGCGGATCGACCGAGACCAGCTGCTGCGGCGCTTCGTCGACATGCAGTACAAGCGCAACGACATCGCCTTCACCCGCGGCACCTTCCGGGTGCGCGGCGACACCGTGGAGATCATCCCCGTGTACGAGGAGCTCGCCATCCGCATCGAGTTCTTCGGCGACGAGATCGACCACATCTCCACCCTCCACCCCCTCACCGGCGACGTCATCGACCATGAGACAGAGGTGCACATCTTCCCGGCGTCCCACTACATCGCCGGGCCCGAACGCATGGCCCGTGCCCTGAAGACCATCCGCGAGGAGCTCAAGGAGCGCACCGCCGAGCTGCGCCGGCAGGGCAAGGAGCTCGAGGCGCAGCGCCTGACCATGCGCACCACCTACGACCTCGAGATGCTCACGCAGGTGGGCGTGTGCTCGGGCGTCGAGAACTACTCGCGGCACTTCGACGGCCGGGCGCCCGGCACGCCGCCTCACACCCTGCTCGACTTCTTCCCCGACGACTTCCTGCTCGTCATCGACGAGTCACATGTCACCATCCCGCAGATCGGGGCGATGTACGAAGGCGACGCCAGCCGCAAGCGCACGCTCGTCGAGCACGGCTTCCGCCTGCCCTCCGCGATGGACAACAGGCCTCTCAAGTGGCCGGAGTTCCTCGACCGCGTCGGCCAGACCGTGTACCTGTCGGCCACGCCCGGCGACTACGAACTGGGGCTTTCCGACGGGGTCGTCGAGCAGATCATCCGGCCGACGGGACTGCTCGACCCGAAGATCGAGGTCCGGCCCGTCCAGGGCCAGATCGACGACCTGCTCGCCGAGATCAAGGAGCGCGTGGCCCGCGACGAGCGCGTCCTCGTGACGACCCTGACCAAGAAGATGGCCGAGGACCTCACCGACTACCTTCTCGAGCGTGGGATCAAGGTCCAGTACCTGCATTCCGACGTGGACACCCTGCGTCGCGTCGAGCTGCTCCGCCAGCTGCGCGAGGGGAAGATCGACGTCATCGTCGGCATCAACCTGCTGCGCGAGGGCCTCGACCTTCCCGAGGTGTCGCTGGTGGCGATCCTTGACGCCGACAAGGAGGGATTCCTGCGCTCCTATCGCTCGCTGATCCAGACCATCGGACGCGCGGCGAGGAACGTGCAGGGCACCGTCATCATGTACGCGGACCAGACCACCGACGCCATGCGCAAGGCCATCGACGAGACGAATCGCCGCAGGGAGAGGCAGATCGCCTACAACCGCGAGCATCACGTCGATCCCCGACCCCTGGTCAAGAAGATCAGCGACGTCAACGACATGATCGCCAAGGAGGACGTGGACACCGAGACCCTGCTCGCCGGAGGCTACCGCAACGCGGGGAAGGCGGGAAACACGCATCTTGGCGTGCCGAAGGAGGACGACGAGGAGATCCGCCGTCGGCATCGGGAGATCCTCGGCGCGGGACTTCCCGCCGAGGACCTCACCGACCTCATCCGCCAGCTCAGCGAGCAGATGCATACGGCGGCCCGTCAGCTGCAGTTCGAGCTAGCCGCGCGTCTGCGCGACGAGATCCGCGACCTCAAGAAGGAGCTGCGGCAGATCACCGACGCCAGTCGGTAGCGGTCCCGCAGGGAACCGCCCGCATGGGGCCGATGGGAGGACGTCGAGGCCGGACTCGCACGGCGGCCCTGCGGCTCGGCGCTTCGGTGGTCCGGGGGAGGGCGCCCACCCTGGCGTGTGGTGAGCCGGGTCACCGGCGTTCCCTATGCTGGAGACATGTCCGAAACCCCCCTCGCGTTCATGATCGTCACCTTCGTGGTGCTGGCGGTCTTCTTCGTCGTCGACATCTTCGTCATCGGCAGACGGCCCCATGTACCGTCGACGGCCGAATGCGTGCGGCATATCGCCTTCTTTGTCGTGGCCGCCCTGGTCTTCGGCGCCCTCGTCTGGGTGTTCGCCGGATCGAAGCCGGCGGTGGAGTTCTACTCGGGGTGGCTCACCGAATACTCGCTGAGCATCGACAATCTCTTCGTCTTCGTCATCATCATGTCGAACTTCGCCGTGCCCAAGGTCCTCCAGCGCTACGTGCTGAGCATCGGCATCACCGTCGCACTCGTGCTGCGCGGAGTCTTCATCCTCATTGGCGCGGCCATCATCACGCGCTTCACCTGGGTGTTCTTCCTTTTCGGCGCCTTCCTCATCGTCACCGCCATCAAACTCGTCACCGGCGGGGACGAGGACGAGGAGTACCACGAGAACGCCGTGATCCGGATGCTGCGTCGCGTCGTCCCTCTCACCAACGACTACGACGGGGAGAGGCTGCGCACCGAGAGGGACGGCCGCCGCTACTGGACGCCCATGCTCATCGTCTTCCTCGCCATCGGCACCACCGACGTCATGTTCGCCTTCGATTCGATCCCCGCGATCTTCGGTCTGACGAAGGACCCGTTCATCGTGTTCACGTCGAACGTGTTCGCCCTGCTGGGCCTTCAGCAGCTGTACTTCCTTCTCGGGTCGCTTCTCGACAAGCTCGTGTATCTGCCGGTCGGGCTGTCGGTCGTGCTGGGGTTCATCGGCGTCAAGCTCATCATGGAGGCCCTGCACGGCAACTCGCTGCCGTTCGTCAACGGCGGGCATCCCATCGAGGCCGTCCCCGAGATACCCACCTGGATTTCCCTGGCGGTGATTGTCGTGTCCCTTGGCGGCGCCTCGCTGGCCAGCGTCATCGCGATGAGACGCGCCGACCGTCTCAAGGCCGCTGAATCCGCGGATGAGGCGGGGGATGATGAGTCCGTGGGGGGCGTGCCGGCAAAGGGGTCCGCTTCGGGGGATTCCGCGCTCGACAGGTGACGGATTCGGAGTCGTCGATCCGGTACGGCGAGGCATGCCATCCCCGCCGGGTCGTCATGGCCGGGTCGTCATGGGGATTGGCGCCGGGGCATCGGGACGCGAGGGTGACGGAACGGTGACGGGACGGTGACCGGTCGATGAACTTCCGATGTGCGCGTTCACAACACACACCGTGTGGGGCGCCCACGGTGAAGCGATGACTAGTAGACTCGAAGGCGAGTCCGGAGCCTAGGCCCCGAACGGTCAGAACACACAGGAACAGGAATAGGCAGGCATATGCGTAAAGCCAAGATCGTCGACACCATCGGTCCCGCCACGGAATCACTGGAGGAGCTCACCAGGCTCGTCGAGGCCGGGATGGACGTCGCGCGTCTCAATCGTTCCCATGGAACCCCCGAGGACCATCTCAAGGTCTACAACAACGTTCGTCAGGCATCCAAGACCACGGGCCGCAACGTCGCGGTGCTCGTGGACCTCCAGGGACCGAAGATCCGCTGCGGCTGGTTCAGGAAGAACGCCCAGGGCGAGGACAAGGTCCAGCTCACCGAGGGCCAGGAGTTCACCATCACCACCGACGACGTGGAGGGCGACGAGCACATCACCTCGACGACCTTCAAGGGTCTGCCGGGCGATTGCCATCCGGGCGATCCGATCCTCATCGACGACGGCAAGGTGCGTCTTGAGGTGACCTCCGTCGAGGGTTCCAACGTCCATACTAAGGTCGTCGTGGCCGGGCCCGTCTCCAGCCACAAGGGCATCAACCTCCCCGGCGTGGCCGTGAGCCTGCCGGCCCTGACCGAGAAGGACGAGACCGATCTGCGCTGGGGCATCCGCACCGGCGCCGACATCATCGCCATGTCCTTCGTGCGCTTCGCCACCGACATCGACCGCGCCCACGAGATCATGGACGAGGAGGGACGCCGCATCCCGATCGTCGCCAAGATCGAGAAGCCGCAGGCCGTGGAGAACCTCGAGGAGATCGTCAAGGCCTTCGACGGAATCATGGTCGCCCGCGGCGACATGGCCGTGGAGATGCCCTTCGAGGAGGTTCCGCTCGTCACCAAGCGGTGCATCGAGCTGGCCCGCCAGTACGCCAAGCCCGTCATCGTCGCCACCGAGGTTCTGGGGTCCATGGTCCATTCCCCGATTCCGTCCCGTGCCGAGGCATCCGACTGCGCCAACGCCATCCTCGATGGCGCCGACGCCACGATGACCTCGAACGAGACCGCCGTCGGCGAGTACCCGATCGAGACGGTCCGCACCATGAGCCGCATCTCCGGCTACGCCACCGAGCATGGCTACGACCGCATCCCGGCCCTGAAGAACCTCGACATGTCGAGCACGGGCGCGGTGTCCTCCGCGGCCGTCGACCTGGCCGACAAGCTCAACGCCAAGGCCATCGTCGCCTACACGCAGACGGGCAGCACTGTCCACCGCGTCTCCCGCGAGCGTCCGGCGGCGCCGATCTACGGCGTCACGAACAACAGGCACACCTACCACTGGCTCGCGCTGAGCTGGGGTACCGAGGCCTTCTTCGTCGACGAGGACTACCACGACAAGAGCCGCAAGGACCTCATGGTCTTCACCGACCGCATCCTGCGCGACGCCGGGAAGGTCGCCGACGGCGACAAGATCGTCGTCCTCAGCTCCGCCCAGGGCGACCACCAGCCCGGACGCACGGACTCCATCTACGTCCACACGGTCGGCGCCTGCGACGACTGAGCGGATGCAATCCTGACGGGGATGCCGACCCACGGGCCGGCGACCCCGAAGGGTGAGTACGATGAGGCCCCCGGCGTATCCCGCCGGGGGCCTCATCGTATCGATCGGCGGCGCCGATCCGGAAGCGTCGGAGGAGGCGTCGCGGAACGTCAGCTCAGAGGCTCGGGTTCGGCGAGTCCCTCGTGAAGCCGCAGCACGGCGATCACCGATTTGGCATCGAGGATCGTGCCGTCCAGCACCATCGCATACGCCTCGTCGAGCGTGTACAGACGCACATCGGAGCGGGGGGTCTCGGGGCCGATCGTCGATCGTTCGGCCGGGGTGAGACCGGTGGCGTAGAACAGCGCCGTGTGCTGTGTGGAGAAGCTCGGCGTGTTGATGATGCGGGCGAACTGTGACAGATGGTCGGCCTCGTATCCGGCCTCCTCGCGCAGCTTGCGCAGCGCCACGTCGCGAGGGCGCTCCTCGGAGGAGGAGGCGTGCCCCGCCGGAATCTCCAGCGTCCAGCGGTGGGTGGGGATGCGGTACTGCTCGACGAAGGGAATCCTTCCATCCGGCGTCTTCGCGATGACGCCGACGGTGTCCCCGTTGTTCTCCTCGAGGAGGAAGCGTTCGAACTGACCGACCAGCGCCGAGGAGAACGCCACGCGATCCACGTTGAAGTAGTGGCTGGCGACGATCTGCCGGCGGGACTCCTCCTTGACCGGGGACGGCCTCCACGGGTCGAAACGACGATACGTCTTCGTGCTCATATCCGCTCCTTCTCGAGGGTATGCTGTCGCTGCTCTGGCCTCATTGTATGCGCGATGATGGCGCGCCGGCGGGATGGTGGCGTCGAAACGCCGTGTCGGGTGCCGTGTCCGGTCGGACCGGCGCCGGGTCGTCGCAGCTGTTATGCTTGGGTGCCGTGAGACCGCGGTCGGCGCCGTCGGCGGGTCTCGCCCCTGTATCCCAATTGGTAGAGGAAGCAGCCTCAAAATCTGCGCAGTGTGGGTTCGAGTCCCACCGGGGGCACGTGACATCGGATGGACGGTCATCGACGTCATGGACGATGCCGGCGCGCATGACCCGCGCCTGTGTGGAAAGAGGTTGAGATGCCTGCAAGGAAGAGGACCACCGAGCCGCAGATCGCTGCCGATGAGGTGCTGACGGAGGAGGAGCTCCGGGCGGCCGCGCAGGGCGGGGGCGATCCGACCGACGGTGATGCGCCCGACGCGAAGGCCTCCGAGAAGAAGGATGCTCCCCGCAGACCGAGGGTCGTCGTCGCGGAGGATGAGTCCATCAACCGCATGGATCTCGTGTCCATGCTGGAGGACAACGGCTATGAGGTGGTCGGCCAGGCTGCCAATGGCGAGGAGGCCGTCGAACTCACCCGCAAGCTGCGCCCGGACGTCGTCTGCATGGACGTGAAGATGCCCCGAATGGACGGAATCACCGCGGCGGGGACCATCTGCGACGAGAACATCGCCCCTGTCGTCATGCTCACCGCGTTCTCCCAGACCGACCTCGTGCGGAAGGCCACCGGCGCCGGAGCCATGGCTTACGTCACCAAGCCGTACGACGCGTCCAAGCTCATCCCGGCGCTTGAGGTGGCCATGGGGCGCTTCAGCGAGATCAACGACCTGCTCGACAGCGTGGAACGCAGCGAGAAGCGGATCAAGGACGTCGAGGAGAGCCTGCGGGAGACCGAGGAGAAGCTGCGCAAAAGCGAGGAGACCCTCGAGGAGCGCAAGCTCGTCGACCGAGCCAAGGGGCTGCTCATGGACAAGGCCGACTTCTCCGAGCAGGGGGCCTTCCGCTGGATCCAGAAGACCTCCATGGACCAGCGCATCCCCAAGAAGCGTCTGGCGCTTGCCATCATCGCCAAGTACGGCGACCCGAAGCCGGACAAGGACGGGGACGAGGAGGATGAGCGCTAGCCGGGGTCCTGCGGCCGGCGCCGACCGCAGGACCCTTCTGGCGGTCGACGGGCACTCGCTGGCGTTCCGGGCGTTCTTCGCGCTTCCCGTGGAGAACTTCAGCACCTCCTCGGGCCAGCCCACCAACGCCGTATGGGGGTTCGCGACGATGCTCGCCCAGGTCATCCAGGCCGAGCATCCCGACCATCTGGCGGTCGCCTTCGACGTCAAGGGAGGCACCTTCCGCAACACGCTGCTGCCGCAGTACAAGGGGACGCGGGACGCCGCGCCGGAGGACCTTCTCGTCCAGCTGCCCCTCATCCAGCGCATGCTCACCGCCTTGGGAGTCACCTACATCGAGAAGCCCGGGTACGAGGGCGACGACGTCATCGGCACCCTGGCGAGCATGGGGGAGAAGGCCGGATGCCGCACGCTGGTGCTGTCGGGCGACCGCGACGCCTTCCAGCTCATCGACGACGACGTCACCGTGCTGTACCCCGGCCATCATTTCAAGGACCTCAAGCACATGACCCCCGACGCGGTCGAGGAGAAATACCACGTCAGCCCGTCCCAGTACCCCGACCTGGCGGCGCTGCGCGGCGAGACGGCGGACAACATCCCCGGCGTGCCCGGCGTGGGGGACGGCTATGCGGCCAAATGGATCGGACAGTATGGCTCACTGTCGGGGATCGTCGAGCACGCCGATGAGATCGGTGGCAAGAAGGGTGAGTCGCTTCGCGCCAATCTCGACCAGGTGAGGCTTAACAGGAAGGTCAACGCCCTGGTGAGGGATCTCGACCTCGGCGTCACCGTCGACGAGCTCGAATTCGGCACGCCTGACGTCACGGCCCTGGACGCCCTGTTCGACGAGCTCGAATTCGGCGTCACCACGCGCCGCCGCGTGCTTGAGGCCTTCGGGGCCGGAACGGCCGAGGAGTCCGCGGAGCCTGCGAAGGCCGTGGAGCTTCCCCGTCCGGAGCCCGTCAGGGTGACGGATGCCGGAGGGCTGCTCGCGTGGGAGAGGAAGGTCTTCGAAGGGGATGACGTTCCGACCGTCGGTGATGCGACGGAGGCCGGCGACGGGGCGAAGGACGTTGAGGCGTCATCCGCTTCGGCGGCGCAGCCGTCCATTTCCGCCGCGTCGTCCGTTCCGGCCGCATCGTCCGAAGCGGTCGCGTCGTCCGAGATCGTCGATGGCGATGCGACCTGCAACGGTCGCATCGCCCGGTCCCTGGTGGTCCATGTCGAAGGATCCGCGCGTCCGGGCGACGCCCGTGCCGACGTCCTTGTGCTGGAGCGCGGCGACGCGGCTGCGGCCGTCACCGGCCGTCCGGACGAGGATTTGCGTGAGGCGCTGCAGGGGCTGCTTGACGCAAGGCATGGCGAGGTGGTCGTGCACGGATACAAGGAGCATCTGCATCTGCTCGGGTCCTGGGGCCTGTCGATGGGACGGCCGTTGTTCGACACCAAGCTTGCCGCCTATCTCGTCCAGCCCGACTTCCACGCCGATTCGCTTGAACAGGCCGCCGCTCGGTTCCTGGATGTGCATCCGGAGGAATCCGGGGAGGGACCGGCGGGGAAGGGAAAGCCTTCGACGGCGGACCAGGGAACGCTCGACCTTGACGCCGGTCCCGCCGTCGACGAGGCCGCGGCGAAGGCCGAGCTCGACAGGGCCGTCCTGCACGCGGGTATCGTCGCCGTGCTTGCGGCGAAGCTCGCTCCCGTCGTCGACCAACGTCGCCAGTACGGGCTGCTCGCCGCCATCGAGCTTCCCGTCTCCCGCGTGCTTCACGGCATGGAGTCCGTGGGGGCCGCGGTGGACCGGAATCGCCTCGAGGAACTGCACGACCAGTTCGCGGCCGACGCCGAGCAGGCCCAGTCCATCGCCTGGCAGGCGGCGGGCACGCAGGTCAACCTCCAGAGCCCCAAGCAGCTGCAGACCGTGCTGTTCGACGATATGGAGCTGCGCCCGACACGCCGCACCAAGACCGGGTCGTTCACGACCAGTGCCCAGGCGCTGCAGGACCTGTACCTGAGGTCCACCGGCAACGAGCGGGCGAACACCTTCCTCGGCGCGCTGCTGCGCTACCGCGAGACCATCAAGCTCAGCCAGATCGTCCGCACGCTGATGGATTCGGTCAATCCGCGCGACGGACGCATCCACACGACCTTCGAACAGACCGTGGCCGCCACGGGACGTCTGAGCTCCGTGGACCCGAACCTGCAGAACATCCCCAACCGCAACGCCGCCGGCCGGGAGATTCGCTCCGCGTTCGTGCCGGGGGAGGGCTTCGAATCGCTTCTCAGCTGCGACTACTCGCAGGTGGAGCTGCGCATCATGGCCGATCTGTCCGGGGACGATGCCCTCATCGAGGCCTTCCGCTCGGGCGCCGACTTCCACCGCTACGTGGCCAGTCTCGTCTACCGCGTCCCCGTGGAGGAGATCACCCCTGACCAGCGCAGCCACGTCAAGGCGATGAGCTATGGGCTGGCCTATGGGCTGAGCACCTACGGCCTGGCCCGGCAGCTCGGCGTGAGCCCCGCAGCCGCGGACGTGCTGCGCGACAAGTACTTCGCCACCTTCGGCGAGGTGCATGACTACCTCGAGTCGCTGGTCGCCGGAGCGCGGGAGAAGGGATACACCGAGACCATGTTCGGTCGGCGGCGCTATTTCCCGGCTCTGCGCTCGACGAACCGCACGGCTCGCGACGCCGCGGAACGGGGAGCCCTCAATGCACCCATCCAGGGGTCGGCGGCCGACATCATGAAGCTGGCGATGATCCGGGCAGCCGAGGCTCTGAAGTCCTCGGATCTGCGAAGCCGCATCATTCTGCAGATCCATGACGAGCTCGTGCTCGAAGTGGCTCCCGGGGAGACGGACAGGGTCACCGAGCTTGTGAAGGACGCCATGGAGCATGCGGTGACGCTGGCCGTGCCGCTGGATGTCGCCGTCGGAGTGGGGTCGGACTGGCAGCAGGCCGCGCACTGAGACGCGATTCCGGGAAGCCGTGAGCTGCCGGGGCGACCTGTTTCGGCGGGACCCTGAGTCCTGCCGTTCCGCGTCCTGCCGTTCCTGACGGTTGTGGCGGGCAGTCGAGGCAGTCGGACGGTGTCTGACCGGCCGGCAGGGAACCGAAAGGCGAGGAGGACGTGATGGTCGAACTGGTCAGGGTCGTCGAGGCCCTGGAGGACCTGTATCCGCTGCGATACGCCGAGGAGTGGGACCATCCGGGTCTCATCGTCGGACTGCCGCATGACGAGGTCTCGACCATCGCCTTCGCCGTCGACCCGACGAGGGCCGTCATCGAGGAGGCCATCCGCCGCGGCGCCGACCTGCTCGTCTGCCATCATCCTCTCCTGTTCCACTCAGTACATGAGGTCTCGGGGGTCGCCGGGGCGGACGGCGGGGCCCATGGCGCCATCATCGCCCGTCTGTACCGCGCCGGCTGCTCCCTGTGGGTGGCCTGCTCGTATACACATCTCCCGCACCCCCGAGACTAAGGCCAATCCCGGTGGCCGGCTTCTG
>CALEGL010000310.1 GCA_937876495.1 uncultured Bifidobacterium sp. | reverse complement strand
CATGCGCCCACCGCCCAACCTCGAGGAGGCGCGGAAGGCCGACGCCGGGGTGGTGCTCGACGGCGGCCACGTCATCGAGCGTGGAACGGCGGCCGGCCTCATCCGGAGGTACGGCGGCCATGCCGTCATGCTCATCCCGAAGCCGGGCCATGAGGAGGACGTCGCCCGTCTCGTCGCCGACGACCCGCGCTGGGCCGGACGCGTCCGCCCGACGGGGGATCGGCGTCGGGCGTCTCCCACGCCGGAGGATTCCGATGTCAACGGAGGTCCAGATGCTCCGAACGGCCCCCTGGAGGTCGCCCTCGACGGCCCCCAGGACTGTCTGGTCCTGCTCGATGCCGCGCGGGGGATTCTCGAGGACTTCGAGGTACGTCGGGGAACCATGGACGACGCGTTCCTTGCCATCACGGGACGGGCGTCGCAGCCGCACGGCGTTGAGTCCGGGAGCGTCCGATGATCGCCCTGACGGGACGTCATCTCCTTCTCTTCGTCCGTGACCGCATGGGAATGCTGCTGTCCCTGACGGGCGCCCTGGTGGCCTTCGTGCTCTACGTCGTGTTCCTCAGGCAGTCGATGTCCGGGGAGTGGGACTCCACGACGACCACGGGGCCCTCGGCGACTGCGGCCCTTCTGGACACCTGGCTGATGGGCGGCATGCTCGCCATCACGGGGACCACGACGCCTCTGGGGGCCATGGGCCAGCTCGTCGATGATCGCGAGAACGGCCGGGACGTCGACTTCCGCATGTCCCGGATGGGTCCGTCCCGGATAGCCGGGGCGTACATCCTGTCCTGCACGATCATCGGCATCCTCATGCAGATCGTCGTGCTTGGCGCGACAGGGCTGTGGTTCGGCCTTGCGGACGACGTCACGCTGCCCTGGAGCGAGCCCCTGGCCACCACGCTTCTGCTGCCGCTCATGACCCTCAACTCCCTGTGCGGCACGGCGCTCGCCTACGCCCTGACATCCCTGATGCCCACGCGCGCGGCGGACTCCAGCCTCCACCCCATCGTCCGCACCCCGGCCGGCTTCCTGGCAGGCGTCCATACTTCCGGTGGAGTCATGCCCGAACCGGCACAGAAGGGGGTGACGCTCTTGCCCGGGGCATG
>CALEGL010000309.1 GCA_937876495.1 uncultured Bifidobacterium sp. | reverse complement strand
GCGCCACGGCACCCGACAAGGTCGGGCGGCTCGGCGGCCCCGCCCCCACATGCGCCCGCACCAGGCGGGCGCGCGAGCGGGAGGCCCCCTCGCACTCCTCCGCGTACGCCATCGTTCTCGGACTCGCCATGGGAAGGAGGCCGCGATGAGAGGCACGAAATCGACGCGATCCGACAGCCACGGTCGCAAGGCGGCCGACGGGGAGACCACCACCGTCCTCGACGCCGACGCGCAGGCCGCGCAGGAGAAGCAGAACGGACGCCGACAGAAGCAACAGAAGCATGGCGGGGCGCGCAAGTCCGCCCTCAGCATGAACCTGTCCAAGCTCGGCAGGACCCGCAACGCCGCACGGCCCACACCCGAAAGCGAATGGACGCTCCGCGCCAACATGCTGCCGAAGTCCATCGCCGCCATCAACAAGGACCGCTTCATCGAGCGCGTGCTCGGCATCGCCCTCGCGTGCGTCATCGTCGTGGCACTTCTCGTCTCGCTCGGTATGCGCATCGCCTTGTCAGCGGCCGAGAACCGCACGCAGGACGCACGGGACCAGACAGTCAGCCTCGCGCAGACCAAGGCGCGGTACAAGGACGTCGAAACCGTGCTCGACACCTCCGACGACATCCAGCTCGCCCGCGTCGGCACCCTGTACGCCGAGATCGACTGGGAGCAGATCTCCACCGCCCTCGACAAGGCGCTGCCAGCCAAGGCCTCCTACACCAGCCTCACCCTCTCCGAGTACCAGCTCAGCGATAGTGGGAGCTCCTCATCTTCTTCTTCGTCCTCGTCGTCCTCGAGCGTGTGGGCGTCCAGCGGCGTCATCCAGGTGTCGTTCAGCGTCGAGTCGCCGGACTTCATCAGCGCCAAGGACTTCATCACGAACTTCAAGGGCATCAGCGGATTCAAATCCGGTGACGTGAGCTCCATCTCCGGCAGCTCCGACTCCGGATACACCTACACCGGAACGCTGTCCATCGGACTGAGCGGCAACACCACCTCCCGCAGCGACAACGCCGGCGGCGCCGACACCACCGACCGTGCTCTGCTGAAATCGCTGCGCAAGCAGCTCATCAGCGCGGCGGCCGGCACGAGTTCGTCGTCCTCAAGCTCGAGCTCGTCGTCGAGCTCCACGTCGGGAAGCGGGGAGTAGCCGCCATGGGCAGCATGAACAGGCATCGCGTCATCTGGGTGGCGTTCGCCGTAGCCATCGTCGCCGTCGCGCTCCTCACATGGAGCGCCGTCGTTTCGCCGCGCATGCAGCAGATCTCCGCCGCCGACGAGCAGACCGCGCAGATCACCCGGCAGAACACCGAGACGCAGAACACCATCGACACGCTCAGCC
>CALEGL010000308.1 GCA_937876495.1 uncultured Bifidobacterium sp. | reverse complement strand
GCGTGTCATGGTAGGGGGCGTGTCTGCGCGTCTCGTTGGCACTCACTGGGAATCCCATTGGTATGCATTCGTCATCGTCGTAGAATCACCCGGACAGCTCGTCGAACGAGCGTCGACCATCTGCATGCCTTTGTGCGTATCTGCGGACCCATGAGAAAAAGCAATGGCGCGATATCATTGATATCGCGCCATTCTCGTAGCGGGGTCAGGATTTGAACCTGAGACCTCTGGGTTATGAGCCCAGCGAGCTACCGAGCTGCTCCACCCCGCGTCGGCTGCCCTTGCGGCAGCTCTCTCTACGATAGGGGCAAAATCGGGAAAGTCAAATCGGGGTTCGCTGGAGGTGGGCCGTCGATGACAGACCGTCGACCTCTGGCCGCAGTCGCAAGGCGGGAGACGGCTTGAGGATGTTCCCTCCCCGCGTCGGAGGATTCCTGCGACCTGCGGGCGCAGGCAGGGGATGGAAGTCCGGCTTCCGCCGTCGCACTCCAGGCCGTGTTCCACCCTTCCCGGCGATTCGCGCCTATTCCCTCTCCATCCGTTGGCATAACCGCGTCAGACGGACATAATGGACACATGCCAATCAAGATTCCCAGCGGCCTGCCTGCACGGGCCATCCTCGATTCGGAGCGCATCTTCGCTCTGGAGAAGCCGGAGGCCGAGCGCCAGCGCGTGCGGCCGTTGCGATTGGTCATCCTCAATCTCATGCCCAAGAAGATCGAGACGGAGACGCAGCTGCTGCGTCTGATCTCCAAGTCCCCGCTGCAGGTCGAGGTCGACTTCATGAAGACCTCCACCCATGAGTCCACGCACGTCAGCGCCGACCATCTGGTGAAGTTCTACGAGAACCTCGACGCCTTCCAGGACAACTACTACGACGGCTTCGTCGTCACCGGCGCGCCCGTGGAGCATCTCGAGTTCGAGCAGGTCGACTACTGGGAGGAGTTCAAGACCATCCTCGACTGGGCCGGCTCCCACGTGTTCTCCACCCTGTATCTGTGCTGGGGCGCGATGGGCGCCCTCAACTACCGCTACGGGGTGCGCAAGCATCTGCTCCCCGAGAAGATCTTCGGCGTGTTCCCCCAGTATCTCCAGGACGAGTACTGCTTCCTGACGAACGGCTTCGACGAGATCTGCCTGCAGCCGCATTCACGCCTCGCCGGGATCGACGAGGGGGACGTGGCCGCCAACCCCGATCTCCAGGTCCTCACCTGGGGGCCGCAGTCGGGCCCCGGCCTCATCGCCACGCGCGACTTCTCCGAGGTCTTCGCCCTGGGCCATTGGGAGTACGGCAAGTACACGCTGTTCGACGAGTACAAGCGCGACATGGATCGCGGGATGACGAACGTGCCGTTCCCCGTCAACTACTTCCCGCACGACGACCCGCATCTCGAGCCATTGTTCTCGTGGAGGGCGCATGCGAACCTGCTGTGGCGCAACTGGCTCAACTGGGTGTACCAGACCACGCCCTACAACCTGTCCGAGGTTCCCGAGCTGAGAGCCGAGAAGAGGCTGGGGACGGATCGTTCCATCCGGCACGCCCCGGGCGAGCCGCGCGCCGACGGGTTCCTGCCCTTCACGGGGGACGGATACGGCGTGGTCCAGGGGGGCGCTCCACGCACCTCCTACGACCATGCCGGCCACGACGACCATGCGGGCTCCCCGAATCGTGCGTCCGCCGGACGCGACTGAGCGCCGGTCGGGAAACGCCGTGTCCGTGACGTCCGCCGATCGTCCCGACATGCGGCTCTGCAGGCCGCTTTTGGCCCATCGCATGGGCCGTCCCTCGGACGCACGCGACGAAGGTGTCCGAGAGGGACGTACAATCACCGTAGCCATTCGAGGTCGAATGTCAGTTCGGCCCCGCGCCGCAACCGGCATCCGAAGGACATGGGGCCGCAGGTAACCCGGGCGTCACAAACGACGCGAACGCCGGGCTAGACTGACAGCTGAACGGACGCGGGAGGCGCGAATGATGGCCTATGGAACTGGCGGGATTGCTCTCGCGGGGGCGTCGCTGCAGGTGCCGAGCATCGACGAGTTCCTTCCCCCGGAGATTCTCTTCCAGGGCACGCCCTTCGCCATCAACCGCATCATCCTCGTGCGCATCGTCGCCACGGTCATCATGCTGCTCGTCCTCGGCATCACCGCGCATCGCGCCAAGGTCGTCCCCGGCCGCTGGCAGGGTGCCGTGGAATGGCTGCTCGAATTCGTGCGCGACAACATCGTCTACCAGGTGATGGGCGAGCTTCGCGGCCGTCGCTACGTGCCAATGATCACGACGATGTTCATGACCATCCTCGTGTTCAACCTGTGCGGCATCATCCCCGGCATGAACATCGCGGCCACCGCGACCATCACGGTCCCGCTGCTGCTGGCCCTGTGGACCTTCGTCCAGTACTGGGCCGCCACCTTCCGCGGCAAGGGGTTCCTCACCTACCTGCGCGAGGAGATGTTCCCGGCGGGCGTTCCATGGCCCATCTACTTCATTCTGGCGCCGATGCAGCTGCTCGACATCGTCGTCATCCGACCCTTCTCGCTGACCATCCGGCTTTTCGCCAACATGATCTCCGGGCACATCCTCGTGGCGCTGTGCTTCGCCGCCACCCAGTTCTTCCTCATCGACGTCGAGAACAAGGCGCTGATGGGATTCGGCGTCGTCACCTTCGTGGGCGGCTTCGTCATGACGCTTTTCGAGGCCTTCGTGGCCGCGATCCAGGCGTTCATCTTCGCCACGCTGAGCACGGTGTACATCAATCTCAGCTACCCCGAGGACTGACGGGCGCATCGCCGGAAAACGGTTCACACGGACCAGCAATAGGAAAGGAAACAAGATGGACATCATCACGCTTGCCGAAGTGGCGGGGAACATCAGCACCATCGGCTATGGCCTCGCGGCCATCGGCCCCGGCATCGGCATCGGCATCGTGTTCGGCAAGGCCATCGAGGCCACCGCCCGCCAGCCTGAGCTCTCCGGTCGTATCCAGGTGCTCATGTGGCTGGGCTTCGGCCTGATCGAGATCCTGGCCCTGCTCGGCTTCATCAGCTACTTCATCTTCAGCTGAGTCGTCCGCCCCGTCATGTGACGGGGCCCTGCAGGTCCATGAATCGTCAATCAGATGAAAGGAGGACCGATGGACACGATAGCGGCAAGTGGAATCCGCCTGTTCCTTCCGGAGACCTATGACGTCGTCTGGTCGCTGATCATCCTGGTGATCATCGCCCTGTTCTTCTACAGGTTCTTCCTGCCCAAGTTCCAGTCGGTGTTCGATGAGCGCGCGGCGAAGATCGAAGGCGGCATGGCCAACGCCGAGAAGGCGCAGAAGGCCGCCGATGAAGCCAAGCGCCACTACGAGGAGCAGCTCAGCCAAGCTCGCGTGGACGCGGCCAAGATCCGCGACGACGCCCGGGCCGAGGCCTCGCACATCATCGCCGACGCACGTTCGCGTGCCGAGACGGAGGCCGCTCAAATCACCTCCAACGCCCAGAGGTCCATCGCCTCCCAGCAGCAGCAGGCCCTTGTGAGCCTGCGCGGTGAGGTCGGGACGCTGGCCACGGCGCTGGCGGGCAAGATCCTCGGATCCAAGCTCGCCGACGACGAGGTCCAGTCTTCGATGATCGACCAGATGATCGAGGAGCTCGAGCCGTCCAAGGACGGGAAGTCCTCGTGACGCGGCGGCCGGTGCATCCGGCCGGAACGCCACGATTGCGGATCACCACAATCGCTGACCACACGGGAAAGGAAGGTGGACGATGAGAGGTGAGGCCTCACGCATCGCCGACAGGACGTCCAGGGACACCCTGGCCCCGCAGCTCAGGTCGGCTGGTGACGACGCATGGCGCATCGGCAACGAGCTGTTCTCCTTCACCAACGCGCTGGACCACAACGTCCGCCTCGAGCGCGCGTTGACCGATGTGTCGCGTCCGGCCGCCGACAAGGTGGCGGTGCTGCGCACCTTGATCGGCGACCAGGCTCATCCGACGACGATGACGATCCTCTCCGATCTCGTCGCCCGTCGCTGGAGCCGCGCGGCCGACATCGCCAACGCGGTCGAGGACTTCGGCGTCGACGCGATGATGTACTACGCCGACTCCACCGGTCAGACGCTACGGGTGTCCGTCGAGCTGGCCGAGCTGCATTCGGCGCTGCTCAACCTCTCCGTCGTGCGGTCGCGTCTCTACGATGACACCGTCCCCGCCGAGGCGAGGCTGAAGCTGCTGCACAGCGTCCTCGACGGCAGCGACTTCTGCACCATCACGGTGCGGCTCGCCGAACACGCCACCTGCAATCTGCGTCATCGCCGCTATTTGGCGACCATCCAGTGGCTGATCACCAAGTTCTCGCGGCATATGGGCGAATCCCTCGTCACCGTGACCACGGCCACGCCGCTGACGCCCACGCAGATTGACGCGCTGTCCCGCGCGTATGCCGCGCGGCTCGGCCATGCGGTGCACATCAATCCGGTCGTCGACCCCACGGTCCTCGGCGGCATGCGCATCCAGGTCGGCCATGAGGTGACGGACAATACCGTCGTCGCCCAGCTGCAGCATCTGCGACGGCAGGTCGCCACCAGCGCGTAGGACCGGCGCCCAGGGCGCGCGGATTCATGACGCATAACTGACATACAGTCGTACAACAACCACCAAAGGAGTGATCATGGCAGAACTGACCATTGATCCCGCCGCGATACGCAAGGCGCTCGACGATTTCGTCGAGTCGTACAAGCCGTCCGAGACGCCGACCCAGGAGGTCGGGTACGTCGCGACGGCCGGCGACGGCATCGCGCACGTGACGGGACTGCCTGGTTGCATGGCCAACGAACTTCTCACCTTCGAGAACGGCACGCTGGGTCTGGCGTTCAACCTCGACGCCCGCGAGATCGGCGTGGTCATCCTCGGTGACTTCGCCGGAATCGAGGAGGGCCAGGAGGTCCGCCGCACGGGCGAGGTGCTGTCCGTGCCCGTCGGAGACGGGTACCTCGGACGCACGGTCGATCCGCTGGGCAATCCCATCGACGGCCTCGGCGAGATCACAAGCGAGGGGCGGCGCATCCTCGAGGCCCAGGCCCCGGACGTCATGCACCGTCATCCGGTCGACGAGCCGCTGTCCACGGGACTCAAGGCCATCGATGCGATGACCCCCATCGGTCGTGGTCAGCGCCAGCTCATCATCGGCGACCGCCAGACCGGTAAGACCGCCATCGCGATCGACACCATCATCAACCAGAAGACCAACTGGGAGAGCGGCGACCCGAAGAAGCAGGTGCGCTGCATCTA
>CALEGL010000307.1 GCA_937876495.1 uncultured Bifidobacterium sp. | reverse complement strand
TGAGCCTGTTCTTCCGTGTGGTCTGCTCGCCGGAGCATGCGCATGACGACCTGCCTCTGCTGCTGTTCCTCCAGGGCGGCCCGGGCGGCGCCTCGCCGCGGCCCCTGAGCCCCGCCAGCGACGGCTGGATCGTCGAGGCGGTCAGGCATTTCCGTGTCATCCTGCCTGACCAGCGGGGTACAGGACGCTCATCCCGCGTCGATTCACATGCCATGGCGCGCATCGGCGACGCAGGGCGCCAGGCGTGGCTGCTTCACCGTCTGCTGGCGGACTCCATCATCCGCGACATGGAGCATCTGCGTCTGACGGAGTTCGGCGGACGCCGCTGGGCGACGCTCGGCCAGAGCTACGGCGGGTTCCTCACCCTTACGTATCTGTCCCTGTTCCCGGAGGGCCTCGCCGCCTGCTTCACCACCGGCGGCATCCCGCATGTGCCGGCGGACGCGGAGGAGCTGTACCGTCACACCTTCCCGAGGATGGAGGCCAAGAACCGCGCCTACTACGAGCGCTATCCGCAGGATGCCGGTCGCGTGGCCATGCTCGCCGACCGTCTCGCCGTCGAGGACGTGCGTCTGCCGGGCGGCGACCGGCTCACCGTGGAGCGGTTGCAGACCCTGGGAGCCGACTTCGGCATGAAGCCGAGCTTCGAGCGGCTCCACTGGCTGCTTGACGAGGCCTTCGTGGACGGGGACGGGTCCGCGTCGGACTCCTCGCCGCTGTCCGACGAGTTCCTCGCGCATGTCGAACAGGCGACGGCGTCCCGTCCCCTGTACTGGCCGCTGCAGGAGTTCATCTACGCCGACGGCGAGCTCGATGCGCCCATCCGGTGGGCCGCCCAGCGGGTGCGGGACGTCTCGCCGGACTTCGACCCCTCCCACCGGCCTCTGATGTTCACCGGGGAGGCCGCCTTCCCGTGGATGTTCGGGCAGGAGAGGGCCCTGCGCACCTTCGCCCCCGCCGTGGAGCGCATGATGGGCGAGACCTGCTTCGGCCGCCTGTACGACCCCGATCGCCTCGCCTCCAACGAGGTGCCGCTGCAGGCCGCCGTGTACGTCGACGACATGTACGTGCCCTCGGAGCTCTCCCTCGACACCCTCACACGCATCGGGCGCTCGCACTACTGGGCGACCAACGAGTTCGAGCATGACGGCGTGCACGGCGACCGCGTCTTCGCCCGCCTGTATCGGGAGGCGCTGGACCGGGGCGACCTCGAGGGTCTGAGGTCGTAACGCGGGCGTCGGCCCCGGGGAAGACCATGATGGAAGCGGTGGAGGGATTCATGGGATCCCACGAGGTCTTCTGAACCCGATTCACCGGAAACCGTCGGGCGGTACCGGACGGGCGGAACCAAGCAAGGAGGACCAGTGGCCGAGGACGTCACGATCGGATTCATCGGATACGGGAACATGGCCCAGGCCATGGCCAAGGGACTCGTCGACGCCGGCGTCGTCGAGGGTTCGCGCATCGTCGCCTGCGCCGCGCACTACGACAGGCTGGAGCGGAACGTCGCGGCCATCGGGGCCCGCGCCCTGCACAATGCCGTGGAGGTGGCGGCCGCGGCCGACGTGGTCGTCGTCGCCGTCAAGCCGAACCTCGTGGAGCAGGTACTCGCCCCCGTGGCGACCGAGCTCGTCTCCCCGTCGCGCTTCGTCGTCTCCGTGGCCGCCGGCTGGGACCTCAAGCGCTACCAGGAGCTGCTCGGGGCCGAGTCGCACGTCCAGTGCACCATTCCCAACACTCCCATCGCCGTGGGGGAGGGCGTGCTCGTCGCCGAGACGGACAACACGCTGACGGACGCGCAGACCGCGCTGTTCGAGCGGATCTTCTCCCCGGTGGCGATGATCGAGCGGGTCGACTCCGCGCATATGGGCATCGCCATGGTCATCGCCAGCTGCGCCCCGGCCTTCACCGACATGTATCTCGAGGCCCTGGGCGACGCCGGCGTCGAGTTCGGTCTGTCCCGCGCGGCCGCCTACCGGCTCGCCGCGAAGATGGTCGAGGGCGTGGGCGCGCTGTACGTCGCCGACGAGCGCCATCCCGGCGCCATGAAGGACGACGTGTGCTCGCCCGGCGGCACCACCATCCGCGGGGTGGCATCGCTGGAGAAGTCCGCCTTCCGCGGGGCCGTCATCTCCGCCGTGGAGGCCATCGAAGGGCGCTGAGCGCCGCGGGCGTCTTCGTGGCGCTCGCCTCGTCGCGTTTCGTGCGCGTGGACGGGGCCGTTCGTCCCGTCCGTGTCGTCCCGTCCTTGAGGGCACAGTCCCGAGAACGGCGTGGTCGCCTCGCGGCGCCCGCCGTTCGTCCCGCACCCGAAGGCACGCTTCCGGGCCGAGGTCCCCCGTCGCCGTAGACTGGGGACCATGTCCCTCACCATCGGAATCGTCGGCCTGCCCAACGTCGGCAAGTCCACCATGTTCAACGCCCTGACCAAGAACAACGTGCTCGCGGAGAACTACCCCTTCGCGACCATCGAGCCCAACACCGGCATCGTCCCGCTTCCGGACGACCGCCTTCCGGTGCTCGCCCGGCTCGTGCGCACCGAGACGATCGTCCCGGCCACGGTGACCTTCGTCGACATAGCCGGCATCGTCAAGGGCGCGTCCGAGGGCGAGGGCCTCGGCAACAAGTTCCTCGCCAACATCCGCGAGGCGGACGCCATCTGCGAGGTGGTGCGCGCCTTCGACGACGACGATATCGTCCACGTCAACGGACATGTCGACCCGGCCGACGACATCGACACCATCAACACCGAACTCATCCTCGCCGACATGCAGACCATCGAGGGCGCGCTGCCGAAGCTGGAGAAGGATCAGCGCGGCGGCAAGGTCACCCCCGAGCACATCGCCGCCGTGAGGAAGGCGCAGGAGGTCCTCGGCCAGGGCGAGACCATCGACCACGCCGCCTCCGCGGGGAAGGTCGACAAGGCCGAGCTCTACGACCTGCATCTGCTCACCGCCAAGCCCTTCATCTACGTGTTCAACGTCGACGACTCGCAGCTCGCCGACGAGGCGCTCCATGCGAAGCTCTCAGCGCTCGTCGCCCCCGCGCCCGCCATCTTCCTCAATGCGCAGTTCGAGTCGGATCTCAACGAGCTCGACGAGAAGGACGCCCGCGAGATGCTCGAGGACGCCGGCCTCAAGGAGTCGGGCCTCGACCAGCTGGCCCGCGTCGGCTTCGACGTGCTGGGCCTGCAGACCTTCCTCACGGCCGGCCCGAAGGAGGTGCGCGCCTGGCAGATCCACAAGGGCTGGACCGCCCCGCAGGCCGCCGGAGTCATCCACACCGACTTCGAGAAGGGCTTCATCAAGGCCGAAATCGTCTCCTATGACGACTTTGTCGCCGCGGACGGTTCCATGACGGCCATCAAGGAGGAGGGCAAGCTCCGCCTCGAGGGGCGCGACTACGTCATGCAGCCCGGCGACATCGTCGAGTTCAAGTTCAACGTGAGCAAGTAGGGTCGTCCGCCATCTGGTGCGTCGTCGGTCTCGTCGGGGTCGCGGCCGTGCGGCATCGTGGGTGGGACGGATGTTTCCCACGGAAGGACGAATCGATGAACGACGCGCGTACCGTCATCCTCCATGCCTCTCAGAACCCGCATGACGTGACGAGGGCGGTGACCTCGGCCCGGCATCTGCATGCCGCCCATCCCGGGCTTGACGTGCGCGTCATCGTCAACGGGCCGGCCCTTGACGGTCTTCTGGCGGCCGACGCCCCGGCCGCGCCGGATGGCGTGCGCGTCCAGGCCTGCGCCGTTGGGCTGAGGAAGCGTGGAGTGGCTCCCGACGCTCTGCCGCGCGGGGTGGAGACGACTCCGGGGGCGGTCACGGCCATCGTCGAGGCCGAGCTCGCCGGGGCGGCCTACGTCCGCATCTGAGCGCCCACGCGGGATCCTCGCCGTAGGGCGCCTTCCATGAATGGGGACCGGGCGGCCATCCATGCGGCTTCCCGACGTCCATCGCCGCTGGGCGGTCGTCGGCCGACGAAGGCGGACCTCGACTTCCTTCGCGGCGATGGGGGAGGCGCGTTGGACGACGTCCTGCCGGCGGACGGTTTCTCCCCGCGTCTTCTCATCGTGGGCATCAACCCGGGCCTGTGGACGGCGGCCGTGAATGCGCCCTTCGCCCATCCCGGGAACCGCTTCTGGCCGTCCCTTGAAAGGGCCGGCATCACCGACGGGCTCGTCGACGTCTCCCGCGGGATGAGCCGGGAGCAGGCCGATGCGCTCGTGCGGCGCGGCGTGGCCATCACGAATCTCGTGGCGCGACCGACGGCCCGCGCCGCCGAGCTGAGTCGTGACGAGCTGCGCGCCGGGGGAGAGCTTCTGGTTCGTCGCGTCGAGGCGATGCGGCCGTGGGCCGTCGCCGTCGTCGGAATCACCGCCTTCCGCACGGCGTTCCGCCGCCCGCATGCGAGTCTTGGGCTTCAGGGGACGGACGGAATCGCCGGCTGGCCTCCGGACGTCGCCCTCTGGGTCGTTCCCCAGCCCAGCGGGCTCAACGCCCATGAGACGGTGGACTCGCTCGCGGCGAAATGGCGCGAGGTGTGGGGAATGGTTCGGACGGATTCCGTGCCTAGAGGTCAGCGCGCCGGGGCATGAGCCCCCGCATCCTCCTGCCCTGTGCTGAACGAGGGATGCGGCATGGTGGGCGTGCCGTCGGCGTCGTCTATGGTTGACCCATGCAGATGGTGACGCATGCCGACATCGTCGGCGATCTTCATGCGCTGGGTGTCCGGGAAGGCATGGTCCTGCTCGCGCACGTCTCGATGTCCCGCATCGGGCGTGTCGTGGGCGGCGAGCAGACCGTGGCCGAGGCCCTGCTTGAAGCGGTAGGTGAGTCCGGGACACTGGTCATGCCTTCGCAGTCATGGCAGCTGTGCGACCCCGCCTATCTGGCGGACCCGGGGGTTCCGCCCGCCCTGTGGCCGATGATTCGCGCGAACCTTCCCGTCTACGATCCGGCCGTCACCCCGACGCGCACGATGGGGAGGACGACGGAACTGTTCCGCACCATGCCGGGCGTGCTGAGAAGCTCCCATCCCCATCGTTCCTTCGCCGCCCGATGGCCCTTTGCCGAGCGTCTCCTCGCCGTGCATGACCTGGTCGATCCGGTCGGCGCGAGGTCGCCGCTCGGTGCCATCGAGGCCGTCCGCCGCCGGTCGCTTTTCCTCGGCGTGGGAATCGAAACGTGCCCGATTCTCCATCCCCCGGACGACCGCCGCCGAGCGCGTCGCGCGCCCCTCCGCAACGCGGCCCCGTTCGAGGCCGCGGGC
>CALEGL010000306.1 GCA_937876495.1 uncultured Bifidobacterium sp. | reverse complement strand
CGGCATACGAGATTCGCCTTAGTCTCGTGGGCTCGGAGATGTTTATAAGAGCCAGGTCGCGTTCCGGCGAATCGGCGTTTCCCCGCGCCTGCCGCAGCCATTCATGCCCCGATCCGGTGTGGTTGAGGGTGAGATCGCCCATCAGGCGCATGCCCTTCTCGTGGCATGCCCTCGCCAGCGCCTTCAGCGCATCGTCGCCGCCGAGAAGGGGGTCGACGCGGTCGAAGGACGATGCATCATAGCGATGGACCGACCCTGCGGGGAAGAACGGCGTGAGATAGACGACGGAGAATCCCAGTCCTCGAATGTGGTCGAGATGCTCACGGATGCCGTCAAGGTCCCCTCCGTACCATTCACGGCCGGCCATGGGTCCTCCGGATGAGGGAACATGCCGCCAGGAAGTCGGAACGGCCCATCTCGGGATGGAGCGCGAGCCATATCGGGGCGAACGCGCGAAGCGGTCCGGAAAGACCTGATAGACGGCGCCGTTCACGTTCCACTCGGGAGAGGAGGGGAAGACGGTCAGGCGGAAGTTGTCGGCATCCGAGACCTCATGGCTCCACACCCCCGTCCCGTTGAGCCAGTCGAAGCCCCCGTCGCGACGAAGCAGCATGAACCGATAGCCCGTCACGGGATTGTGCATGGGCAGGGAACCCTCGAACCAGCGCTCACGCTCGTCGGACGCGATCAGGCGCAGAGGTTCCATATGGATGTCCGCATCGGAGACGGACAGCATTCTGACGCCCTCATAGGGGCAGGCATTCGGCATTCGCACCCGAACGCGGACGACCTGTCCCAGCTTCGGAGTCGAATCGGAAACATACAGGGAGGAACCGTCATGATGAGGCATCAAGGTCATGGTCATGGCTCAGCCCTTCACCGATCCGGCCGTGAGCCCGGAGACGATGTACCGCTGCAGGAACATGAACATCACCACCACGGGTAGCGCGGCGAGCACCGCGCCGGCGGAGAACACGCCCCAGTTCTGCGAGAACGACACGTTGATGTACTGGTAGAGGCCCACGGCGAGGGTCTGTCTCGTGGGCGTGACGAGCACAATGGAGGGGATCATGTAGTCGTTGAGGGTCGCGATGAAGCTCAGCATGCCCGTCACGACGAGAATCGGCAGAGACAGGCGCAGGATGATGGTGAAGAAGATCCTGGCATGCCCGGCGCCATCGATCATCGCCGCCTCGTCGATCTCACTCGGGACGGTGTTGAAGAAACCATACATCAGATAGGTGTTCGTGCCGAGCGCACCTCCCAGATAGAGGAGGATCAGCCCGAGCTGGCGGTCGAGGCCAATGGCGGGGAACACTCTGGTGAAGGTGGTGAGCATGAGGAAAATCGCCACATACGCCAGAACCTGGGGAAACATCTGCAGAAGGATGAGGCCCATCAGCCCCGCGCGACGACCCGGGAACCGGAAGCGGGAGAACGCGTAGGCGGCGCAGGCGCCGAGCAGAAGCGACCCTGCGGAGACCGTGATCCCGATGACGAGCGAATTGAGATACCAGGCCGCGTATGGGTATCGGGGCTGTCGGAACAGCTCGACGTAGTTGTCCAGGGAGACCGTGGAGAACATCGAGGAGACGCTCGTCAGGAATCCGGCCGGATTCAGGGAACTGGACAGAACGAAGACGAGCGGGAACAGGGCGAGGGCGACCGCCACGAGGGCGACCGCATGGCGCCAGCCCGCGGTGCGTAGCCAGTGCCCAAGGCCATGCCTGTTGTCGCGTACGACGGGCTTGAGGGATGCGGATGATGCGAGTGCAACGGACATGTCAGTTCCAGTCCTCCATGGTGCGGGTGCGTCTGAACGAAATGATGGATATGCCGCCCACGATCAGGAAGATAAGCATCGAGATGGCGCAGGCCAGCCCGTACTGCTTGTTCACCCCCGCGAAGGCGAGGCGGTAGACGAAGGAGATGAGGATGTCGGTCGAACCGGCCGCATCCGTGGGGTTGTTCAGCGGTCCGCCGCCGGTGAGCATATAGATGGCGTTGAAGTTGTTGAAGTTCATCGCGAAGCTCGAGATCAGCAGAGGGGCCGTCGAGACCAGAAGCAGGGGCATCTTGACCTTCCAGAAGATCTGCCACCAGCCGGCGCCGTCCAGCTGGGCCGCTTCGACGAGATCGTTCGGCAGGGACTGGATGGCACCGGTGCACACAAGGAACATGTACGGGAAGGTCATCCACACATTGACGGCAACGACGCATATCCTGGCGAGCCACGGGGATGTGAGCCACGGGATATGCGCTCCCAGCATGGAATTGACGATTCCATAGTCGCTGTTGAGCATGCCCTTCCAGACGAGCAGGGACAGGAACGAGGGGAACGCATAGGGCAGGATCAGCAGCGCCCGATAGATCTTTCTCCCGGCGACCGAGGGGTGGTTGAGAACGAGGGCGAGGGCAAGACCTATGAGATAGGCGAGCAGGACGGACAGGAACGCGAACGCGACGGTCCAGACCAGCACCCCGAAGAAGGGGCCGCGCAGGGACGGCTCGGTGAGCACCGAGGTGAAGTTCCTCCATCCGACGAAAACCTTCCACCCCTGCTCCAGGGCGTTCCCGCCGGAATCCATGAAACGGCCGTCGCGCGTGGCCCGGTACACGTCGCCGTTCGTCACATCCACGAAGACGTCCTTCGAGGCGTCGTATCGCAGCGTCGGCCGATAGAGGTTCGCGGTCTGCCCGTCCTTCGTCCTGAGAACCCCCGCGTTCGCGTCCGAGGACACCGGCACCTGCATGGACGTCACCTCCTGCTGCATGCCGAAAAGCTGCTGCAGATCCAGGGCGGTGTAACCCGAAAGCCCTACGGCACGACCGGATTCCATCCGGGCGCCATGCACGGTCCGGAGTGGCTCGTCGTCTGAGCCGATCCTCACGCTTCCGTCCGGGTCGGTGACGAGGAAGTAGAGGGCGCCCCGGCCCTTGAGGATCTGTATGGGGTAGTCCGGGGCATCCTTCTGGGCGACGAAGGATCCCTGCTGGATCGCGGAGATGGCATCCTGCTTGCTGGAATTGTGGCCATCGCCGTAGTTGGTGAACGCGGCATAGCCGCTGTAGGCGATGACGAACACCTGGAACACCAGAAGAAAGAACAGCCCCGGAAGCAGATACTTCGCGACCGTCATCCGCCTGGAGAAGTACACGACGTTGGCCACGAGCGTCGAGACCGCGAGGAATCCGGTGATGAGCCAGCTCTGCTGCAGGGCGGCGAGCCAGATCCCTAACACGCCGAGCGCGTCGACCAGGCCCATGAGCAGCAGTTTGAGCAGAAACCATCGTCCCAGGTCAGGAAGCCTTTCCCTCCACGGGCGTCGCGCCGGTGTCCGATCGTCCTTCACCGATGCCTTCGTCGTCAGTCGTATCATTCTCGTCATCCATTTCATTGCCCGGTACGGGCTTCGTCATTCGATGTACTGCTGCGACGCCGGCGGGAGTCCTCGGAAACGCCCACGGGGGAACTCGTTCCGGGACCGTTCGCCGGTTGCTGCCGGCGAGAGGGCCGCCCGTCGGAGGTCAATCGTCTCGGGCGGCCCGTCGAAGCTACTTCGCCGCGGCTATGTCGACGTCGATTTTGTCGCAGGTCTGCTGCCAGACGCCTGCGGCGTCGCCTCCCTTGCCGAACTCGATGGAGACCTCGGCCGGCCCCCAGTAGGTGTACACGGCGGACATCTGCGGAAGGTTGGGCTGCGGGATCGCGGTCTTGCCGATCGCCGCGAGGGACTTCATGATCGGGTCATCCGCGACGGAAGGGTCACGCTCGGCCGCAAGAAGCGCCGGAGGACGCTGCCCCGCCTTGTAGAGCTGGAGCTGCACCTTCTTCGTGCCGATGTAGTTCATGAGGTAGTAGTTGGCGGCCAGCTGGTTCTTCGAGTACGAGCTGACGAAGAACGCCTGGACCGACACGAAGGGGCGCGCCTTCTGGGTTCCGGCCGCCGGAATCGGATCCACGACGACATCCGGGATCGCCTTGGTGAAGTCCGCGATGTTCCACGGACCACTGACCACGTAGGGGACCTCCCCCTTCATGAAGGCGTCCTTGACGACGTCCTGGGAGTAGTTGGGGGAGATGATCCCCTCCGAGCCCTGCCTGGCCAGCCACGTGGCGAACGAAGCGCCCGCCTCGCCGCCCATCGCGACCTTCGAGCCGTCAAGGCTTCCATCGTCCTTCGAGGCGAAGGGAAGCGCTCCGAAGGACGACTGGAACGGCATCAGATGATACGGGTCACCGTAGGAGGGGTCCTGCTGCACCATGAACGGATGCTTGGCCCTGCCTTCGGACACCAGCTTCCGTCCGGTGGCGATCATGTCGTCATAGGACGTCGGCGCGGAGGGGGCGAGCTTCGGATTGCGGAACAGCCCGACGTTCTCGAGGGCGTAGGGAAGCCCGTACGCCTTGCCCTTGTAGGTCACCGCCTGAACCGCGGAGTCCGCGTAGTCCTTCGCCGTGGATCCCAGCTCGATGGGGCTGATGATCCCGTTCTGGACCAGCTTGCCCGTCCAGTCGTTCCCGCCGACGATGATGTCGGGGCCCATGCCGGTGGGCGCCTGGGAGATGAAGTCCTGCTGGATCTTGCCGTAGTCGCGCTGGACGACCGTGACCTTCACCCCGGTCTGTTTCGAGAACGCCTTGGCGCTTTCCTTGACGGGCTCGTACTGCGTCGACCCCGCCCAGATCGTCAGACTCCCCGAGAAATGCGGAGTCGTGCTCTCCGCGGTCTTGCCCCCGGTGCCTCCGCACCCGGCAAGCATGCCGACCGCAGCGACCGCAGCCAGGGCACACGTGAGAATTCGATGGTTCATTGTCTGCTCCCTTGCTTCCACACTGCCATCGACGAACCGGCCGAACCGGCCGGGATACCTCGTTGTATTCGTCGATATCCGCCAGTGTATGGAGCCGCGGATGCCCGTCCCATGGATGGATGTGTTTTCGAATCGTTCTTGCGGAAATTTGACGAGAATTCCCACAAATTTTCGCCCCTCTTCTACGATGGTCTCATGACTGCACGTCTCAGGGAGCTCGCCACCCGAACGGGCGTCTCCGTTTCCACCGTCTCCCGCGTCCTCAACAACAGAAGCGGGGTCGCGGACGAGACGCGGGCGAAGGTGCTCACGACGATGGATGACATGGGGTACGAACGTCCGCAGCGTCTGCGCAACCAGTCGCAGGGCGTCGTCGGCATCATCGTCCCCGATCTGGATACGCCTCTGTATGCGAGCTTCGCGCAGGTCATGTCCAGCGCATTGGCGAGATACGACCTGATTCCGGTCATCTGCACCAGGAATTCGGCCGGACTCACCGAGGACGACTATGTCGGGATGCTTCTCGAACGCCATGCGAGCGGCATCATCTTCGTCTCGGGGCATCATGCCGAATACGGGTCGGACCCCGCACGCTACCAGCGCCTCATCGAATCCGGTGTGCCCATCATTCTGGTCAACGGATATATGCCGGGCATCAAGGCGTCCTTCGTCTCCGACGACGGGGAGACGGGGATGCAGCTCGCGGTCATGCACCTCGCCTCCCTGGGGCATGTGCGCATCGGACTGGCGCTCGGACCACGGATGCTCACCCCGATGCGACGGCGAGAACGCGCCTTCCGATCGATCATGCACAAACGCTTCGGTATCGCCGAGAAGGACGCTCTCGTCGAAAGTTCGCTCCTCAGCATCGAAGGCGGGCAGTCGGCCTCGCAGTCACTGATCGGCCAGGGCTGCACGGCGATCGTCTGCGGATCGGACAGCATGGCGTTCGGAGCCATCCAGGAGGCCGGTCATCAGGGGCTCAACGTGCCCCGGGACCTGTCCGTCATCGGATACGACGATTCCCCGCTTATGCGTTTCGTCCACCCGGCCCTCACCACCATCCGCCAGTCATCGCTGGGAATCAGTCAGGCGGCCGTCGATTTCCTCGTCAACGCCATGCGCAGCGGTGACCTGGGATCCGGCAAGGAGATGCTTTTCCGTCCGGAACTGGTGATGCGCTCGTCCTGCGGGAACGTCCCCCGTCAGCAGGCCGTGCCACGCCATGCAACGAGCATGTGAGCACCATCGCCTCAGCGGTCCGAGGGTGGGACGCACGCTCGTGCACACACCGCACAGAAGGAGTTCTGACCCCATGCCACCCTGCGTGGCCGACGGACACGCCGAACACGCCGAATTTTGCACCGCCCCGACCTTTGGGTAATATAACCCCTTGGCTGCTTTCGCAGCGGCCACGGCCCTGTAGCTCAGTTGGTTAGAGCGCCGCCCTGTCACGGCGGAGGTCGCCGGTTCAAGTCCGGTCGGGGTCGCTGGATGGTCGAGGAGCCCGGTTCTGCCGGGTTTTTTCGACCGCCCATGGCTCTGTAGCTCAGTTGGTAGAGCGAACGACTGAAAATCGTTAGGTCAGCGGATCGATGCCGCTCGGAGCCACCATGCAAGGCCCCGGAACCGTTGGGATCACGCGGTTTCCGGGGCTTCGTCGTATCCGCCGCGAAAGAGTTTTCAGGACCGGATACATCGTTTGTCCATCACATTCTCTTATCCATCACATTCACTGCGGGCGCCTGCTGAACGCCGCGGCCGCCACTGAAGAACGGTCAGGCCTCCACCGCGTCCTGACTGCCGTCCGCATCGAGCCTGCGCCTGACCCAGTCGACGATGAAGGGCGCGACATGGTCTATCTGGCTGATGGCCACGTCGAACTCATGCGGCCCCCCATACCAGGGATCGACGAGATCGAGATCGGACTCCCGGCCGGCCTCGGGCCGCGGAAGGGCGGGGTCGAAGCTGCGGTACAGCCGCACCTTCGACCGATCCTCGGCCGGAAGCATGCGCAGAAGCATGCGCATATGCGACGCCGTCATGGGCAGGAAGAGGTCGGTGGCGTCAATCTCGGCACGGCTGATGCGATGCGCGAAGTGGTGTCGAGGAAGCTCGTACCCCCGGGCGCGCAGCACGCGCACCGCCCTGGAATCGATGGGATGCCCGTGCTCCTCGTCGCTGACGCCGCTGGAAAGCACCTCCACCCGGTTCCGCAGACCTGCGTCGTCGAACCGACGAGCCAGGATGATCTGCGCCATCGGAGACCGGCAGATGTTCCCGGTGCAGACCGTCATCACCGTGAACGGGCGCGCGGCATCATGTCCGTCGGACATAGGTGGCTCCCTCCTTCAACCTGTTCCTGACGTATGTTCCGGACCCGTCCGGAGCGAACGCCGCGAATCACGCACACGCGGACGAAGGGCGCGTCAGCGGGTCTTCTCATAGGTGACGAAGCGGTATTCGCGCACCACGTCCTGCCCGCGCTTCGGCTTCAGCCACGGGGTGATGTCCGCCATATGCCACAGCCCGGCGCCCACGAACTCCTCCATATCCGGGGCATAGGTGTCCGCATCCACTGTCGCCCGGATCTGTGTGACGTAGGCGCGGCCGGCGAAGGGCAGGGATTCCCGCAACACGCTGGCTCCGCCGATGATCCAGATCTCGCTTCGGTCGATGCCGTCGTCGGGGATGGCCTCCTGACGGGCGAAGTCGAGCGCCGCATCCATGTCCGTGACCACCGTGGCTCCGGGCGCCGAGAAGTGCGGGTCATGCGAGATGACGATGTTGTCGCGGTTCGGCAGAGGCCGGAATCGCGGGTCGAGGGACTCCCATGTCCTGCGCCCCATGATGACGGGATGGGAGACCGTCAGCTCCTTGAAACGCTTGAGATCCTCGGGCAGATGCCAAGGCATCCCGCCGTCGTAGCCCATGGCGCCCGGGCGACCGTCCTTGTCGCGCGCCTGCGCCCATATGAGATTCACCAAGAAGGTCTTGGGGAAATCGTCGCCCCAGTCCTCCTCCTCGTCATCAAGCCCGGCAGAACCGGGCTCGGGTTCGTGGTAGCCACTGCGACTACTACTGTCATGCTCCATTTCGATGTTCTCCTTGGAATCGGACTGGTTCACCAGTCTAGCGACCCTCTCCGACGGCCGCGAGGCATGATTCCGTGACATGCCTTTCACACGGCGATGGGCGCCGCAATCGCAGGATGATGCCGATATCCCTCAAGATGGAAGCTGTCGTAGTCGTAGTCGAACAGCGACGGCGCCGGGTCGATGCGCATGGTCGGCGCTGGATACGGCTCGCGCCCCAGCTGCTCGGCGACCTGGTCGACGTGGTTGTCGTAGACGTGGCAATCGCCCCCCGTCCAGACGAACTCCCCGGGCTCCAGACCCGTCTGCTGGGCCATCATCATAGTGAGCAGCGAATACGAGGCGATGTTGAAGGGAACGCCGAGGAACATATCGCAGGACCGCTGGTACAACTGGCAGGACAGCCGCCCGTCGGCCACCCAGAACTGGAACAGCGCATGGCACGGAGGCAGGGCCATGTCCTCGACTTCGGCCGGATTCCATGCGGTGACGATCATCCTGCGCGAATCCGGATTCGTGCGGATGAGCTCGAGAACGTTCGCTATCTGATCGATGGTTCGTGTCGGGTCATCCGGGGTGGGCGCCGGCCAGCTGCGCCACTGGACGCCGTACACGGGCCCCAGATCGCCGTTCGAGTCGGCCCATTCATCCCAGATGTGGACGTTGTGCTCCTGCAGCCATCGGACGTTCCCCGATCCCCTGAGGAACCACAGCAGCTCGTAGATGACGCTGCGCATATACACGCGCTTCGTCGTCACCACGGGGAAACCGGCGCCCAGGTCGAAGCGCATCTGCCGGCCGAACAGGGAGATCGTCCCGGTTCCCGTGCGGTCGGATTTGAGCACGCCCGTCATCAGCACCTCGTGCAGAAGATCCTCATAGGGCGTGGGGATGGATGACGCGGGTCGGGATGGGACCCGAGAGCGGATGTCGGCGAGCTGTGCGGGAGTCAGAGGCATAGGCACCATGCTAACGGCCACGATGGGCATGACGGCCCTTTCTCCCATAAGCGCGTCGCATGCATGTCGTGCGGGTCGCGGAGGCAAGGCGCATGCCCTCAGGAAAGACGTCTGACGCAGGGAATCGCGAAGAACGAGAGGACGCGGCCACAAGGAGCACCGCCCGTGGGAGCCGGACATCGCGACGGCCGACACAACGGCATCCGAGTTCCTTCACTCCCCCTGTCCCTTTGCCGGATGGATCCACCCGACGACATTCGCTCGTAAATGCGACCGGAATCAGGGGAGCTTTGGGCGAACGCCGCGACGGCCCAGGGAACGCCGTGGGCTACATTGGTGCCTGACGGCGCGACGATCGCGCCCTGGATGCGAGGAGGGCATATGGCCAAGAGAATCTGGGTCGAGCGGAACAAGGACGGCTCTTGGGACGCCTTCGGGGACGACGGATCCCACGTGAAGTTCGGCCATGGCAAGGGACTGTTCACTCCAGGCGAGCTCGTCAAGGTGGCTCTGGCCGGATGCGGCGCCCTGTCGAGCCAGTTCGCTGTGGAAAGCGCCCTAGGCGAGGGTCATGGGGCCACCATCACGGTGGATGGAGCCTACGACGCGGACACCGATTCCTACACCAGCTTCGAGGAGCACGTCGCGGTGGACGCCACCGCCGCGGACCTCACCGACGAGGACGCCGACAAGCTGAGCGAGCGCATCACCCGCCACATCAACAAGAGCTGCACCGTCAAGCACACCTTGGAAAAGGAGACTCCGGTGCGCTTCGACGTGACGGTCCGTCACTAAAGGTCTCCGCAAGGGAGACGTCCCGAATGGAAAGCGGGGGAAGGTCCGGATTCCCGGCCCCTCCCCCGCTTTCCATTCCTCGTCATCACCGCGCCACGCATCACACCGGCACGAATCAGCGAGCAGCTCCTTCGCCGCTTCCCGTACCAGATCCGCCGTGCAGCGGGTCGATGGTCGATTCGATGTCCTCAGCCTGATGAGCGTCCGCCGTTGGCACCGACACCTGCTCCACCCCGCTGATAGCGGTAAGCGGTTTCGTAGGAATCTCCGCCGGGGACCCTGGAATGGCGTCCAGCCGGGATTCGGCGGCCTCCACGTACTTGCGGGGCACGACGTATACCGGGCTGACGGCATGCTGGATGAGCCCCTGACTGGTGGATCCCAGCAGCAGGCCTGTGAACCCGCCACGTCCACGCGATCCCACGACGACCACATCATGGTCCAGACTCGCCTTCGTCAGGGCGTTGACGGCATTGCCCTGAACCACCTGGGTGGATATCTCCAGATTCGGATACTGCTCACGCAGGGGCTTCACGCGCGTCTCCAGGTCATCCAGATAGGAGTCCATCACGGCGGAGTCACCTTCGGCTCCCTGGACGCGCGGAACGGCGGACAGCACATCAAGACGCGCTCCCCAGCCGTGCGCGAAGGACGCGGCGATGTCCAAGGCCTTGAGCCCCCACTTGGACTCGTCCGAGCCCACGGCCACGCGGGTGATGGTGTTGTTCAGATGCATGAGGTGACCGTCGTCATCGGTGTAGGGAACCACGACGATCGGGCAGTAGGCGTACGCAGGCAGTGAGGAGCTCGTCGTACCCAGAAGGCGTTCCGCCAGACCGCCCTTGCCACGATTGCCAATGACGATGAGGTTGTAGTTGCGGGACAGTTCGACGAACACCGAGGACGGGTCGCCCGTCACGATGAGGGTGACGGCCTCGACGCCCTGTTCGTCGGCGATCGCCTTGGCCTTCGACAGAATCTCCTGCGCATCGTTGTGGGCCGCATTGTCATCGCCGAGAGCGGTGTACGTGGCGTCGAAGGACACGGCGGCATAGCTGGGAAGCGAATAGGCGCAGACGATCTGGAGGGTCAGCCCGGCATGCTTGGCGTAGTTCGCCGCCCACCAGGTGGCCTTGTAGCTCGCATGCGATCCATCGACTCCGACAAGAATGGCCTTCTCGTTGATCATGACGACCTCCTTCGTCAGGCGGCGGCGCTGCACCGCGCCACGTGGCTTCAGGATACTCCGCGCGAATGGAACAATGGCTCCGTCAGGCCACTGCGTCCTTCGGAAGAGAAAATCTCAGCGGAGGCATGGTCATTGATGGGGTACCCCAGACGATCGAATCCGGTTATGATGCGGAATTCACTTATCCGCAAAAACCTAACCCTACAAAAGTCGACGAATGGAATACGGCGCGCTGAAGGCGATGCGCACGCTGGTGATTATCGTCCCATCCGTGGGATTGAACGCATTGACGACGAGACCGTTGCCTAGATAGATGGCGGCATGCGTGCCATTGGCAAGGATGTCGCCCGGTCTGGCAGACGCAAGGTTCGCCACGGCAGTACCCGCCTTGGCTTGGGCTGCGGCGCTATGGACAAGAGTTATGCCGTAATGGGCATAGACGTACTTGACGAATCCCGAGCAGTCCCAGCCGGAAGGCGTCTCGCCGCCGTACACGTACGGATATCCGACGAACTGCACAGCGTACTGCGCCAGAGCCGAACTTTTCGTACCGTCCGAGGACGTCGTGGCGGTCGAGGAGGACTGGGATGACGATGTCGTCGAAGAAGACGAGGAATTGCTCGAAGTCAGGGACTGTCGATCCTCGGAACGGCTGGATGCGGCCTCCTGCTGCTCCTGTTGGGCGGCCTCCTCTGCGACCTCCTTGGCGGCTTGTTCACGTGCCGCCTTCTCCTGCGCCGCCTTGCGCTCTGTCTCGATCTCCTTGGTTGATTTCGTCTTGGGGACGTTCAGGCTTTCGACTCCGGTCCATGTCCCGTCGACACTGACCGAGGTGGACTCTGCAAGAAGATTGCGGCGTACCGTCGTCGTCTTCGGGAAGGATCGCGATGATGTGACGACAGACTGCCCGGTATCCGCCATTGACATGGGCGCGATCACCGCAAGCGTCATCGCCGCCGCAAGAAAAGCGGCTAGGGCTAGCACAAGTCGAGGGAGGCTCTTCATCGGGCACAAGACTATCACATACGATTTTCGACGTCCTTCAATCTTTTCGGGAACCAAACACCGGCAGTGAACACGCCGTAAGCAGTCTCCCCATTCCATCCATGATGCTTCGGAATGCCGGAACGAAAAGAGCCATGCACCGACCGGAATCCACACTCCCGGCTAAGCTAAGGGCCATGAGCGATGGCGTGACGATTCCCCAGGACATGCTTCCCTCGGATGGCCGGTTCGGTTCGGGGCCCAGCAAGATACGGCACGAGCAGATTCAGGCAATCGTGGACGCAGGGTCCTCCCTGATGGGCACCTCCCACCGCAAACCCCCCGTCCGGCGTCTGGTCGCATCCATCCGTGAGGGTCTTGCGGACTTCTTCTCGCTTCCCGAAGGCTATGAGGTGGCGCTGGGCAACGGCGGCGCCAGCGCCTTCTGGGATATAGCCTGCGCCTGTCTCATCGATCACAGGGCCGCCTTCGGCAGCTACGGGTCGTTCAGCGCGAAGTTCGCCAACGAGGCCGCGTCGGCGCCGTTCCTGGAAGCTCCTGCCGTCTACACCTCGGAACCGGGAACCTACCGTGTTCCCGACCCCACGGAGGGCGTCGACGCCTACTGCTGGGCGCACAACGAGACCTCGACGGGCGTGAGTGCCCCCGTCGAACGCGTGAAGGGCAGCGGCGCGCAGGGGGCTCTCACCCTCATCGACGGCACCAGCGCGGCCGGCGCGCTTCCGGTCGACGTGTCCCAGACGGATGCCTACTACTTCTCCCCTCAGAAGGCCTTCGGAGCGGACGGCGGACTGTGGTTCGCGCTGCTCTCGCCCGAAGCCGTCGACCGGGCGTACTCCATTGAGGATCGGACCCGACGCTCCGCGGACGGACGCTGGATTCCCGCCTTCCTCTCCCTGACGACCGCCCTGGAGAACTCGCGAAAGGAGCAGACTCTCAACACCCCGGCCGTGGCGACGCTGATACTCATGGAGAACCAGATTCGATGGATGAACGGCAACGGCGGGCTGGCGTGGTCCACTGCCCGCTGCGCGACGTCGGCGCAGACCGTGTACGACTGGGCCGAATCCAGCGACTACGCGCGGCCCTTCGTCGCCGATTCCGCGGCCCGTTCGCATTCCGTCGTCACGGTGGACCTCGACCAGGACGTCGACGCGTCCAAGGTCGTGGAGACGCTCGCCTCAAACGGCATCCGGGACACCGCAGGATACCGCAAGCTGGGTCGCAACCAGCTACGCATCGGCGTCTTCCCTTCCGTCGACCCCGAGGACGTGAAGGCCCTCACCGGCTGCATCGACTACGTGGTGGAGCGGCTGTAGCTCGCGGACCGGGTGGCATCAGCGCCCGGTTGTGGCCACCACGAAACGGCAGCCGCATCCTCCATCGGTTCTTCCCGGCATTCTCACAGCCGAAACCATCAGGTCCCCGCCGCCCGCCGGAACGCACACCCCCTCCCCCATACGCTGGACACCCCTTCCGTTCCCCCACCTGCACTTCCTCGCTCCGGACCAGCCACCCATCGCACGCCGCC
>CALEGL010000305.1 GCA_937876495.1 uncultured Bifidobacterium sp. | reverse complement strand
CGATCCGGTTCGGGCGGGTGGGGCGAGGCCGGTTCTTGTCGCGCCGCCGCCGACGCTGGTGGCGACGCCGCCGTCCGGGCCCGTCTCCGACGTGGTCATCCTCGATGCGGCGTCGCACGCTCCCTCGGCGGGGCTGCTATCCGTAGTGGCGCGCTCGAAGCAGATCGTCGTTCTGGCGCATGGGGAGACCATCTCCTCTGCCGCCCTGTCCTCTCTGACGTCGATGCTGCCGCGCGTCCATGTGCCGGCCAGACCGACCTGCAGATCCTCGACCCTGTCTGCGTTCCTGGAGGAGCATGGGTACGGCGACGTCCGACATGATCCCGTGGCGCCGACGTCGCAGGGGACCGTCCGGCTGCATTGCGTCGAGGCGACCGGCGCGGCGTCCCCGGACACGGGACTCGTGGAAAGCAGCCAGACGGAGATCGATGAGGTGGTCCGGATCATCGTCGACAGGGCGTCCCAGTCCACGGCTCTTCCGCATGGCTACATCCTCGCCGTCGTCGTCCTGACTCGGGCCTTCCGCGCGGGGCTCGCCGCGGAGCTGAGGGCGTTGGCCTCCCGCCGGCCCGCCTTGGGGACCTTTCTGCGTCATGTGCGCTTGGTGGACATCGGTGATGTCGCCGGTGCCAGGGCCACGGATGTGGTGCTCAGCCTGTGCTACGCGAAGACGGCGCATGGGCGTCTGATCCAGCAGTTCGGACGGCTGGAGGACGACGGTGGCGACCGCCTTCTTCTGGACTCCTGCGCCCTGGCGCGCCGTCGTCTCGACATCACGGCGTCCTTTGGCGTGGACGACCTGGATGAGGACAGGCTTCATCAGCCGGGGCCCAGGCTGCTTCGAGGGCTTCTCGGATGGGCGGACAAGGCCGGCGACTATGTCGAGCCGGATCCGCTGCCGTCCGACGAGGAGTCCGATGTGCTGTTCTGCGACCTCGCGCAGAGGCTCCGCTCCCGCGGACTCGAGGCGGCCGTCGGCTACGGGATTTCGCGGGGCACGTCCATACCGCTGGTCGTCGGCACGCCGGAGAACCCCCATGTTCTTGCCGTGCTCACCGATAACGCCGACTTCATGGGAATCCAGTCCACCCGGGAGCGGCACCGTCTCATGAGCGACCGTTTGCGGTCCCTGGGATGGTCGGTGATGAGCGTATGGAGCGTGTCGGCCTTCGTCAATCCCGATCGGGAGGTTGACCGCATCCTCGCATGCATCGGGCGGACCGCATCGCCCGATGCATCCTGATGGGTAGACGGAGCATGGCGAGATACGATCCCCGGCGCAGGGTTCCTCGTAGCCATCGACGCTCGATGCGTCAGGGAGGCGAACGCTTCAAGGACGACCCTATGCCGGTCGACGAGGACGACGTGATTGATGGTGGCGATATCGGTGCCCGTCATGAGGACGCATCCGGCCGGGATGATGACGATGATGCCCGGATTCTGTCCGAGCTTCCTCCACACTGGGCGGTCTTCACCGAGCGGAGGCGCTGACCGCCACCATCGGCGTCGCATCGGATATCCGCGTCACCCGTATCGCGTCCTCGGCGGGGAGGGCGAGGGAGAGAATCGCAGTCCCCTGCCGCCGTCGGACGCCGTCGAGGACAAGAGCTCCGTCGCTGACAGGACAGAGTTCCTCATGACGCTCGTCCTTCGCGCATTCACCAACGGAGAGCAGCATGACCTCGTCGCCGGGGGCGATTCCCGCGCCGGTGCCCACGATGGGAATCTCGAGTGCCGCATACCCGGATGGAACCCGCGGGGCATCGGCAAGGACGCCGCGTGACAGCGCCTCGCCCCGCCCGACGTCGACGAGCAGCACCCGGCCCACGACGTTCCCTGCCATCGACGACATGCCTGGCAGCACACCTGAGGGGGGAATCCTGCGAACGTCCACGTCCCTGGTCGTCAGAACTCGTCCTGCGGCCAGATCTTCGCGCGCGACGACCACGGTTGACGAGGGAATCAGCGTCATAGCAAGACGGATGGGAATGAAAGCGGCGACGGCAAGCGTCACCAGCGCGACGAGGCGACGAAGCCGCACAAGCCGTCTGCGCGTGGCAAGCGTCGGATGCATGAGGCTCACTCCATGGGCCGGATGACCGTTCGCTGAAGGAAGAATCGCCATACGCCCAAGAGTGGCGCGGCGACGCCCATTCGAAGAGCGGCGGCCGGAATCTGTGGTCGCGGCGCGGTCACGAGCGCTCTCCGATGCCTGCGGGGAACGCCGTCCGGTTCCGGACGGCACGGTCGCAAGGCTGACGGAACCCGACGGTACGTCGCAAGACGCCCCTGTGAGCCGATGCCCCCTGTCGGACGCTGTCCTGTGTAGTGCTACTTGGTGTGGGAGGACCCGGCGTTGTCGGTGTGGTAGAAGCCATGTCCCTTGAACTCGATGGGCACAGCCGAATACACCTTTCTGACCCTGGGCTCATGGCACTGGGGGCACTCGACGATGGGGGAGTCATCGAACGACTGGTATTGGGTGAAGTCGTATCCGCAGTTCCTGCAACGGTAGTGATACGTCGGCAACGGTTTTCCTCCAGACGGCTTTCGGTTAGCTACGGCCATCCTAATACGGGCTTCGGCGAGAGGATGGAGGACCTCCCGATTTCACGCCCTGAGAACCCCGTCGTCGGTGGATTCAGCCTAGAGACGTCATCCCGTCGGGTGTGAGAACGGTATTCACCGGGACGTCATGGGGTTCGTGGGGGAGGGGTCCCGCGACGACCTCCCATGTCCAGCACACGGCGACGACGGCGGGGCACGGCTCGGCGGAGGCCAGCATCCGGTCATACCACCCGCCGCCGCGGCCAAGGCGGGTGCCGTGGAGATCGACGGAAAGGGCAGGGACGAGGACGACCCCCGCCTCGCCGATGGCCTCGGCAGGGAGGACGGGGCCGCCAGGTTCTCGGGGACGCTCTCGGCCCGAGCGGAAGCGTCCGACGGTGTGAAGGTCCTCCATCGATCTGAGTACACCCCATCCGAGGTCCAGCCCCGAACCGAGACGCGGGACGAGAATCCTCAGACCACGTCCGAGCGCGAGACGCAGCAGGGGATCGAGAGGGATCTCGGAGCCCATGGAGATGTAGGCGGCGATCGTTGCGATTCCCTTTCGTCGGGAGGAGACCGCCATGTCCAGAAGGTCGGCGGCGGAGTCCGCCAGGGCATGGCCGGCCGTCTCACGCTCCCGTGCTTCGATGCCGGCGCGCCTTCTCAGCGCCGCCCGTCGCAGCTCGTTCTTGGCCGTCCGAACATCGGTTGTCATTCCACCCGTTCTAGCAGTCCACGTCCCCGCATCCGGCCGCGGTCGTCTCTGTGGCCGTCATCGCATGGCTTCCGAGGCTGATTCGCGTGGCGTGGCGACATGGCGCATCGCGGATCGGAACGGTGCGTGGAGGGAGAACAATGGAGCGGGATTCGGCGCCGCGGGTGCAGAATGGGTGCGTGTCCGTCATCAACACGCTGTTCGGCGGGATGGGGCCGGCGCGCTCCGGGATCGCCGCGCCGTCGCTGAGGCCTCCGCGACGGCTTGAGGCATTGTCCGGAGAGGTTCCCATCGCCCTCCGTCCCGTGCACTTCAGCGACGAGGAGGAATGGGAAGAGCTGCGATGGAGGAACCGCGACTGGCTCGCCCCTTGGGAATCAGGAGACCCGCTGGGTGCGGATCCCCCCGTCTTTCGTCGTTGGGTGTGGCGACTGCGGCGCTCCGAAAAGCGTGGGGTCGAAACGGCGATGGTCATCGAACTGGATGGCCGCATCGTAGGCCAGATATCGCTTGGGGCCGTGTGCGGCGGCGCTCTGAGATCGGGAATCGTGGGCTATTGGGTGGATCACGCCCATGCCGGACGGGGGATTGCCCCCACGGCGGTTGCGCTGCTGGCGGACTGGGCGTTCCATGGCGTTCCGGGCCCACGGCTGCATAGGCTGGAGATCGCCATGCTGCCGGGGAACGTCCGGTCGCGTCGCGTCGTCGAGAAGCTTCATGCGCATTACGAAGGTCGCCGGATTCGTTACATGTTCGTCGATGGGCGGTGGAGGGACCACGACTGCTACGCTCTTCTCGCCGAGGACCGCATCGGGGGTCCTGCATCGTCGCCCGACGTCCGACACGCCTAGGTCCTTCGTCGCGGAAGGTCGGGCGTTCTTCTATTCTGGGGTGTTATGGATGACGGGTGGGTGAGCACGGCTATCGTGCTCGCCGTCATCGCCATCATCCTTGTCGCATGGCTTCCCGGACGTACCCGGGACAGCATGAGGAGGGTGGTCGAGCACCGACAGGACCGATATTCGCCGTCGCTTCATCTCGTTGACGAACGCAGCGGAACACGGTTCTCCGATGAGAGGACGCCGACGGTGAAGGGGGTATTGATGCAGCCGACCCGTACTGCCTCGCCTGGACCGACGAGGGAACGCATCGTCGAGGTCCGTCGGCGCAGGCGGGAGGCGATTCGGCGCCGTCGGGTTCTCGTGTCCGTGTTGTTCGGATGTGGCGCCGCGGTTCTTCTGGCGGCGCGGATCTGGGCGTTCACTCCCTGGTGGTCGCTTGTCTTCTTCCTCCCCCTGCTCGTCGTCGTGGCTCTGGGAGTTCGGGCATCGGCCCCTGCCCGCCCATGGGAGAATCGCGTCAGGACGCTTCGCGGCGAAGCGGGAAGGACGTCGGCGAAGACCTCCGTGACGTCGGCCGGGTCGCGGGACACCGCCCGGATCCGCGGGGAGGATGCGACGACCGGCGCCCATTCGGCAGGGGATGATTCGCCGACCGCGACGCTCGCGGCCCGCCCGATTCGACAGGCCCTGCGCAGGACCGCCGAGGAACGCCACCGGGGGACGGGGAGTCGCCACCTTGGCCCTGGGGTTCCGACGTCCACCGCGGC
>CALEGL010000304.1 GCA_937876495.1 uncultured Bifidobacterium sp. | reverse complement strand
TATCCGCCCATGGGGACCAGCCTCTGACGGGAGCCCTTGCCGGTGAGACGGACCATGCCGTCGTCAAGGTCCATGTCGGGCAGGTCGAGGCCCACGGCCTCCGACACTCTGGCCCCGGTGGCGTAGAGGAACTCGAGAAGGGCGACGTCGCGAAGCACGACGGGGTCGTCCGACCCGTCCATGCGTGCGGCGTCAAGAAGGGCGGCGACCTGGTCCACGGTGAGCACGTCGGGGAGCCGCCCCGGTGCCTTGGGTGGCTTCACCTCGCCGGCCACGTCCCTGTCGACGACGCCCTGGGAGAGCGCGAAGCGGTGCAGCTCGTGGATGCTGGCCAGGCGACGGGCGCGACTGCGCTCGCCGTCGCCCGCGGCCGCCAGCGAGGCGACGAACCCCTCGACGTCCGCGCTCCCGACCTGGCGCAGACGGCGACGCCCATGTCTCTCGAGCCAGGCGGCGTAGGCCTCCAGATCGGCCCGATACGCCGTCACCGTCGCCTCCGCCAGCCCCCGTTCGACGCCGATGTGGACGAGGAACAGCCGGATGGTCGTCCGGATGTCCGATCCGTGATTCCCGCCGGCGCCTTCGGGTCCGGCCGACTTCCGCGAGATCCGCGAGGACGCCGCCGGGTCCTCCCCACCGTCCGCCGCGGGAATCGACGGGACTCGCGACCCGTCGTCGCCGGAGAGACGACGACCCCGCCCGAAGGGGGCGGGGTCGCGACGCGGAGGAACGTCGGACATGGCCATGTCAGGCCGCGACGGGTGCGTTCACGTCCTCGGGAAGCGCGTTCTTCGCCTCGGCGACGATGGCGCGGAAGGTGTCCGGATCGTTGACGGCGAGGTCGGCGAGGGCGCGGCGGTCAAGCTCGATGCCAGCCAGGCGCAGCCCCTGGATGAAGCGGTTGTAGGTGATTCCCTCGGCGCGGACGGCGGCGTTGATGCGCTGGATCCACAGCTTGCGGAAGTCGCCCTTACGGGCCTTGCGGTCGCGGAAGTTGTAGTTGAAGGAGTGGAGCAGCTGCTCCTTGGCCTTGCGGTACAGACGTGAGCGCTGGCCGCGATAGCCCGACGCCCTCTCGAGAACGACGCGGCGCTTCTTATGGGCGTTCACTGCGCGCTTGACTCGTGCCATGATGTGTTCCTCGGCTTTCTGGTTCTATGTGATGACGTTCGGCGATGCGGCGCTCAGTGGTTGAGCAGTCCGCGCATGCGGCGGTCCTGCGACGGGGCGATGACCTCGTCCGCCGACAGGGCGCGGCGCTTGCGGGCCGACTTGTGCTCGAGATTGTGGCGCATGCCGCTGCCGACGTGCATGAGTTTGCCGGAGCCCGTCACGCGGATGCGCTTGGACGCCGCTGAGTTACTTTTCATCTTCGGCATTGCTGCCCTCCTTGGTTTGTGGGATGAAATCCGCTTTCCGCGCCCGATGGCGCGACGATCCGGTCAGCGACCCTCTCGCGAGGACCAGGGACCGTGGTCGGACCTGTGCGACGCCGCCATGCCGGCCGGCGTCGCCGGGGCGGCGGGAGCCGCCGGGGCCTCCGCCTCGGTCTGCTGCTGCGGGGCCGCGGTCTGCTTGGCCGCGAGGCGGGCCGCCTGGCGGGCCTGGCGCTCGGCCTTCGACTCGGCGCCACGACGACGCTGCTCGGACTGCGTATGAACCTTCTTGCCCTTGGGCGCCAGGGTCATGATGATGTTGCGACCCTCCTGGCGCGGCGCGAACTCTATGGTGCCGTATTCGGACACGTCCTCGGCAAGACGCCGCAGCAGTTCGACTCCGCCGATGGGGCGCGACTGCTCGCGTCCGCGCAGCATGATCGTCACCTTGACCTTGTCGCCACCGCTGAGGAACCGCGTGACATGGCTCTCCTTGACGGCGAAGTCATGGTCGTCGATCTTCAGGCGGAAGCGGATCTCCTTGATCTCCGCCGCGCTCTGGTTGCGCCTCGCCTGGCGGGCCTTGACCTTCTCGGTGTACTTGAACTTGCCGTAGTCGATGAGCTTCGCCACGGGAGGCTTCGCGTTCGGGGCGACCTCGACGAGGTCGAGGCTCGCCTCCTTGGCCAGATTCAGCGCGACCGTGGTCGCGATGACGCCGACCTGTTCGCCGTTCGGGCCGATGAGACGCACCTGCGGCACCCGAATCTCATCGTTGATACGTGGTTCGTCGCTGATGATGACTCCTATCCTCGCCTATCCGTTCCACCGAGACGGCCCCGCCCGAATCCCCGCATCGCGTCCATGGACGGCCTTGCGGCCATATGCCAGACCGGAAGGCCATGCCTTCCGCGTTCGTCGGACTCGTCCTCGGATTCGTCCGACCATGGACCCGAACCCTCGGGGGTTCCAGGTGGGGGCAGCCCCACTTTCTTGATTGCTCAAGCCAATCGTTTAGCATAGCACACGACCGCCGACGACGGCGCAGCACGGAGTGCCGGGTCCCGAACGCGGAGACGGTTCCGAAGCGGTCTACAGTGTCGTGCATGACGACGATGAGCGACGATTCCCGGATTCCGCCGTTGACGGAGCGAACCTCCCCGAC
>CALEGL010000303.1 GCA_937876495.1 uncultured Bifidobacterium sp. | reverse complement strand
CCCGGACTCCGACGAGTTCCTCGGATCCCTCAAGGAGGATCTCGGCGGCTCCGAGGTGTACGTCTTCACGCCCAAGGGGGCCATCGTGTCGCTTCCGGCGGAGGCGACGCCCGTGGACTTCGCCTACGCCGTGCATACCGAGGTCGGTCACCGCACGATGGGGGCCCGGGTCAACGGACGCCTCGTGCCGCTCGACACCAGGCTCGAGAACGGCGACACGGTGGAGATCCTCACCTCCAAATCCGACACCGCGGGTCCGTCGCGTGACTGGCTGAGCTTCGTCAAAAGCCCCAAGGCCCGCAACAAGATCCGCCAGTGGTTCAGCAAGGAGAGGCGTTCGGAGGCCATCGTGGAGGGGCGAGACGAGCTCACCCGGGCCATGCGCAAGCGCAGCCTGCCCACGGCGGCCCTGCTCACGCCCGAGGCCATGGTCGGGGTGGCCGACGAGCTCAACTTCTCCGGTCCCGACGCCGTGTTCGCCGCCATCGGCGACGGCCAGATCTCCACGCAGAACGTCATCTCGCATCTCGTCAAGGACGCGGGGACCGACGAGGTGGCCGAGGAGGCTGAGCAGGAGGCCCTGCCGCTGCGCCGGCATTCGCGCAGCACGCCGACGAGCTCGCTGGGGGTGTCGGTCAAGGGTGTGGGGGACGTGTGGGTCAAGCTCGCCCGCTGCTGCACTCCCGTCCCCGGCGACAGCATCATCGGCTTCATCACGCGCAGCGAGGGTGTCTCCGTGCATCGCACCGACTGCCAGAACATGATCGAGCTGAAGCGACGCCAGCCGGAGCGCGTCATCGAGGTGCAGTGGACGAGCACCAAGGGCCTGTTCATGGTCAAGATCCAGGTGGAGGCGCTGGACCGTCCCCATCTGCTGTCCGACGTGACGCGGGTGCTGTCGGACCACGGGGTGAACATCATCTCCGGATCGATTTCGACGGGCACGGATCGCGTGGCCACCAGCCAGTTCTCCTTCGAGATGGCCGACCCGCAGCATCTGACGACGCTGCTTGCAGCCGTGCGCAAGATCGACGGCGTGTTCGACGTCTACCGCATCACCGGGGCGAAGGATTCGGCTCAGCCGCGGCTGCGCCGCATGCGCGACGACACCGGACGGAGCGCGGAGGGACATGCCGGCTCTGACGAGAGAGTCGCGAAGACGAAGGACGCCAAGGGGAAGGCTTCGGGAAGAAGACAATAGCTTCCACGACATCAGCACCGGAAAAACAGCCCCCGCGTCCGGTGAGGATCCGTGGGGGCGTGTACGGGGGCGTCTCGTCTGCGTGGAAGCGGGATGACTCCGTCTTGCGGTCTTGCGGCCGCTGCGGATGTTCCGCCGCGGGGTCTACCGCAGGATGTCGATGCCGATGATTCCCACGGGCTCGAGCGGACGGTCCGCGCGGTCGGTGGGAGTGGCCTGGAGGCGGTCGACGACCTTCTTCGAGGCGTCGTCGGCGACCTCGCCGAAGATCGTGTGGTGGCCGTTGAGCCACGGGGTGGGCACGGTGGTGATGAAGAACTGGGACCCGTTGGTTCCATGCGC
>CALEGL010000302.1 GCA_937876495.1 uncultured Bifidobacterium sp. | reverse complement strand
ACCACGGCGCGGGTGCTGGTGGTGGTCGCCTGGCCCGATGTGATGCATCAGGGTTCGACGAGCACCTATTCGACGTCCCTGCTTCTGGATGATTCCGGTTCGTCGGTGACGGGGGGATGACCATGGGGATGATCGTGAAAGGCGGTTCGCATGCCGTCGGCGGCGGTCGTCTGGTCCGGCGTCTGCATCGTCTGCAGAGGGGGGAGTCGGGCGTGTCCCTGGTGGAGATGCTGGTGGCCATCGGCATCTTCATGCTGTTCTCCTCTCTGTTCGTCGTGACGACCATCCAGTTCATGCGGTCGATGAACATGGATGCCGTCAGGTCCCAGTCCGCCTCGCAGATCAACACCGCGGTGCAGAGGATCGACTCCGAGGCGCGGGATGCCGCGGGCATGAAGGTGTCCGACGACGGGAACACGGTGGTCATCTACGTCCCGCAGGCGGCGACGGGGACTACCAGCGCCACCACGACGGACGTGGCCGGGCGCTGCGTCGCATTGACGGTCGCGGAGAACTCCGCCGGCGACCAGGTGATCGTGTACCGGGAGAAGACGGCCGAGACGACGTCCTCGTATCCAGAGTCGGGTTCGGTGATTCTCAGCTCCCTGCTGAACGCGTCCTCCGACCCCGTGTTCTCATCCTCCGATTCCTCGGCCTTCACGAGCTCCTTCGTGTTCGTCCCCACGGTGGGGAAGACCATGTACGGGCGGACGATCTCCTCGTCGGCCGCGAAGACGCTGACGGCGCGGAATTCGTCGGCGGGTGGCTCCGCGGACTGGGGGGGCCTCTGCCCCGTGCCGTCCACACGGGGTATCGACTGAGTGATGAATGCCATGCATAATGTCCGTTTATTTTCGATGCGAAATTGTTATCGCGTACTGACGGTCTGCCGCGAGCCAATACGCGGAATGTGCTACCCTAGCACCCGTCTTGATGTTTAGACCCGGCACAGGGGTGTACGGGATTCGCTTTCGTGCGTTCGTGTGCCGGACCTGGGACGCTACGGTGGTGTCCCAATAAATCAGGGAAAGGGCTGATCATGAAGGGTGTTCAGAAGGCGCTTGCGCGCCGTGCGAAGGGCGAGAAGGGCTTCACGCTCGTCGAGCTGCTCGTCGTCGTCATCATCATCGGCATTCTCGCCGCAATCGCCGTGCCGATTTACCTCAACCAGCGCAAGAGCGCATGGAATGCCAGCGTCGAGTCGGACGTAAAGAACGCGTCGTTGGTGATGGAGACGGTTCTTGCGAACAACAACGGCAGCTATGTCGTCGGCAGCACAACCGGAGATACGGCGAGCGGCAATAACGACACCAGTTCCACACCCATGAAAATTGACGGGAACGAGATTACAATCAGCTCGGGCAATTATATTCAAATAGTCAATGGAACTGACAGTACTGGTAAAAAAACTGACAGTAGTACATACATAATTTATGGGTGGAACAAGAATAGCGGCACGAAAGCCTATGAGTATTCATCTGCAAATGGTGGCGCGCTAACGTCTGCTTCTAACGGCGATGGCGCGGGGTTTGCTTATAGTAAAGCTACCTTTGCCTGATTTTTGAGAATTTGAGCGGCTGTGTAGTGACGATTCGATACACAGCCGCTCAAGCATAGTTGCTTTTATTGCGTTAAGTAAGTCAGGGAACTCTTTCACGTTCGAGGTTGAGCATGGGTAATCCATCATCTTCATCCATCACAACCCAGACGTGGCGCTACAAAGGCGTCAGTGCCGACGGGACCCAGCTGCAGCGTGGCACGATCGAGGCGACGACGGAGGAGCAGGCCCTCGCCCGCATCTCCAAGCTCAACATCATCCCCATGGAGGTCGTCAACGCATCCGCCGGCACCGGTCTCAACAAGAACATCGACTTCGCCTTCCTCCAACGCTATCCGAAGAAGAAGGACTTCGCCGTCATGGCCCGTCAGCTGGCCACCATGGTCGGCGCCGGCGTCGCCCTCGCCCGCGCGGTGGACGTCATCTCCCAGCAGACCGAGAACGCGAAGCTGCGCAAGGCCCTGCAGTCCTCCCTGTCGCTCATCGAAAGCGGACATTCCTTCTCCGACGCGATGAAGGAGAACTCGGACGTGTTCCCGCCCATCATGATCTTCATGGTCCAGGCGGGGGAGACCGGAGGCTTCCTCGACACCGCGCTTATCACCATCGCCGACAGCTTCGAGGCCGACGTCAAGCTGCAGAGCCAGATCAAGTCCGCCATGGCCTATCCGGTGGTCGTGCTGTGCATCGCCTTCATCCTCGTCGGCGTCATGCTCCTTACCATCGTCCCCACGTTCTCCAGCATGTACACGTCCATGGGAGCCAAGCTGCCCGCCGTCACTGAGGTGCTGGTGGTGCTCGGCAAGGGAGCGCCCATCGTCTTTCCGCTGCTCATCATCGGCATCATCGCCTTCGCGGTTTTCTGGCGCAAGAACCACAACAAGGACCAGATTCGCAGCTGGTGGGATCCGTTCAAGCTCCGCGCACCCGTTTTCGGCAAGCTCAACACCTGCGTCGCCCTCGCCCGCTTCTGCCGCAACTTCTCCAGCATGCTCTCCTCCGGCGTGCCCATCCTTCAGGCGCTGGACATCGTCGGCTCCACCTCCGGCAACTACGTCATCGAGACCGCTGCCAAGCGCATCGGATCCGGGGTCGAGAAGGGACGCAGGCTCTCCGACAGCATGGCCGCCGAGAAGGTGTTCCCCGACATGCTCAAGCAGATGGTCGCCATCGGCGAGGATTCCGGCTCCATCGACCATATGCTTGATAGCGCCGGCAAGGCCTACGACGAGGAGGCCACCACCATGGCCAAGCAGCTTACATCGCTGCTCGAGCCGTTGATGATCCTCGTGCTCGGTGGCATCGTCGGATTCATGGTCGTGGCTTTGTACATGCCCATGTTCTCCATCTTCAACGCCGTCAACAACATGTCGTGAGATGGGGATTAGTATGCGCGGATTCTTGTTGATGCAGAATGATCTAGGCTCTGGTTTGGAATGGTTGTTGTGTCGTGACGGTGACGTCCGGCAGGTGTGAAGAAGTTAAGATTCGCTGCGATGATGGACGTCGAATATCGAGTATGGAGTGGTTCGGACGGTGTTCGTGCCATCGGACGATCGGTCAAGGTT
>CALEGL010000301.1 GCA_937876495.1 uncultured Bifidobacterium sp. | reverse complement strand
TGACAACACCTACAAGGGTCAGGACGATACCTTCATCACGAAGACCATCGTCAAGAACGACTCCATCGACACTGGTAAAGTCGACTGGAATGTCACCGTCAAGCCCGGCGACATCATCAAGGCGAGTCATGATCCCGTCGTTGTGGACTATCTCACTGACAATTGGAAGACCTCCGGCGTTGATTACGACCATGACACGCTCGTCGCCAAGGATTCAAAAGGCACGACCGTTAATTTGGGCACGGTGACCTGGGGACGATACGACTCCTCCGCGGGAACCTGCTCGTCGGATGACACCTCGAGGGATGATGCACCCTGCTTCTCCTTCGCCCTTTCTTCTACGATTCTCGATGCTCTCTCAGGAGCTGACCTCGTGCTGTCGTATAGCACAACTGCGCAGCATCCGAATGTGCCCGGCACATATGGCAACACCGCAGTTCTGAAGCAGGACAGTGCGACTTTCCAGGCGGAGCAGACCGTCACCGTTCCGCAGAACGCCATCAATAAGTCGGGAACCGCGTCGTGGGACGACGAGACGAATACGTGGGGGATTGACTATTCCGTCGACGTGAACAAGAACACCGGGTCGGATTCCTCCGTGCGGGCGGGAATCGACAACCTGCACGGAGAGGACGTCATTCTGACGGACAAACTGGGCGAGGACTCGCAGGGGAACGCGCAGACCTACGTCTAAAACAGCGCGAAATACACACTGACCATGGCCGGGAAGGAAGCCATCACCGCAAGTGTGGATCCGGTGGTTTCGGGGGATGGATCGACATTGGTCTTCACCATCCCGACCTCCGTGATGTGCGGCACGGATGCAGACAAGGCCAGCTGCTATGTCGCCATCCACCTGACATATCGTGTCAAGGTTCCTACTGATCCCTACCGCAGCACATCCTATGGGAACACGATAAGTGGCACCTCAAAGGATGCAACATTCACGGATGGCTCGTCAACCACCACCGTGGACACGCGTGTGCTTCATAAGGACGGGGTGGCGATTTCGGGACAGCCTCAGGTCGGGTACACCATCAGGGTCAACGAACACTCGCAGACCCTGAATGCATCCAAGGAAATCGTTCTCACCGACGATCTGGATTACCGGACATCTCTTGTCGCGTCGAGTGTGAAGGTGTGCCGTGGTTCGTTGACAGTGGATTCCTCCTCGGGGACGGCATCATGTGCCGGGGGGACGGACGCTGACATCACCGCATCAAGCTCCGTCACCCAGCAGACTGGGCTTGATTCCGACACGAACCCCATCGATGTTCTCAAGGTCACGGTGCCGGATTCCACCTACGTCTCGGTGTTCTATCGGGTCATGCTCAATGGAAAGACCAGCGATACTCTGACCGGAGTCACGAATTCCGCTGAACTGTCCGGAATTGCAAACAGCGGTTATTCGACGAAGAATGATTTTACGGTTACGAAGGCCTCGGGAAGCACAAGCGGCAAGACCGGATCCATCTCCATCAACAAGATCGATGCGGACGACGCATCGAAGTCGTTGGAAGGCGCTGAGTTCAAGCTCTATCGCGTGGACACCACCGCCAGCGACTGGAACACCACGCAATCAGGTTCGACGCTTGTCGATACAAGAACCACAGACGGCGGGTCCGTGACATTTGATTCCGACGGGACGAGATCATTGCTGCTCAACACCCTCTACTACTTCGTGGAGAGCAAGGCGCCCAGCGGATATCATCTTGATACCACAAGGAACTACTTCGTCCTTCAGGATTATGACAGCTCGACCGCGTATCGAGAACTCATCAGTCAGGTCAAGAGCGTGACTGGTTCGTATCCATCGTCACGTACGTACATCACGGTCTCGGACCAGAAGCTCACGCCGACGACGTTCACCCCGACCGCGACGAAGAAGCTGACGGGCAGGGACCTGACATCCAACGACAAGTTCACGTTCCGGCTGCATGACGGCGGAGCGGATGGCACGGTCCTGGACACCGCGCAGAACGATTCGGATGGGAACATCAGCTTCCAGCCGATCACGTATGACACCGAGGGGACGTTCTCCTACACCATCACGGAGGACAGCGGAAAGGCTGGAGGAATCACCTACAGCACGACCCCCGTCGAGTTCACGGTGACGACGAAGGATGACGGAACGGGCAAACTCGTCGCCACGGCGTCCTACGGAGACACCGCTCCCACGATCACGAACACGTATGCCGCGTCGGGGTCGTTCGCCCCGTCGGGCGTGAAGACGCTGACGGGTCGCTCGGCGACGTCGAAGGACGTGTACGGGTTCACGGTGACGGATGATTCGGGCGATACGGTGTCGACGGGCTCGGTGGACCTGAGCAAGTCGTCGGCGATCTCGTTCACGCCGATCGAGTACTCGCTCAAGGACGTGGGCACGCACCGGTACACGGTGAGCGAGGACTCCTCGAAGCTGCCGGCCGGGGTGTCGGCGACGACGGGGTCCCTGAGCTTCACGGTGACGGTGAGGGACAAGGGCGACGGGACGCTGTCGGCGACGGCGGCGTATCCGGACGGCGCTGACGGGCTCGAGTTCACGAACACGTACGCGACCAGCCAGGAGGTACCTCTCGACCTGCGGGGCACGAAGATCCTGTCCGCGGACGGAACCGACACCACCATCGCTGACTTCGACAAGGCGTTCAGCTTCTCGATCTCCGGGAAGGACGACAGCGGCAAAGCCGCTCCGCTCCCCGTGGATTCGACGGGTGCAACGGTCTCCACGACCACGAACGACGCCCTGGGCAACATCGACTTCGGCACGGTGACGTACACCCAGCAGGATCTCGCCGATGTGACACAGGCGGCGGACGGGTCGCGAACGAAGACCTACCACTACACGGTGGAGGAATCCGCCAAGCAGCCCTCGGGAGTGACGGCCGACACCACCCTGACCAGGCATTTCGACGTCACCGTCACCGACGATGGCCAAGGTCATATCACCGCCCAGGCGACCGCCTCCGCCGATGACGCCCAGGCGAACGCCGGCTCGACGGCGATCTCCGGGGACGTCACCGACGATTCCGCGACCACGGGAGCGGAGACGGATGATGCCGCCGAGAACACCGCGGGACTGTTCACCTTCCACAACACCTACGCGATCACGCCGCTCTCCTTCAGGCTTGGCGATGCGTTTGCCATCACCAAGACCTTGAAGAACGGGCGTCTGACCGCCGGGGAGTTCCACTTCGCCCTGACCGACACCGATACCGGCAAGATCGTCGCCGAAGGGACCAACGATGCGGACGGCAAGGTGACGTTCCCGGCGGTCTCCTACGAGAAGTCCGGAACGCATCACTACACGGTGACCGAGATCATCCCCTCGAAGGCCGCGAAGAATGATGCGGGACGCTACTCCCTCGGAGGAATCACCTACGATTCGTCCTCGTACGCCGTGACCGTCACTCTCACCGATACCCATGAGGGAACCCTCAGGGCGGTGGCCACCAAGGTCGACGCGAAGGGGACGGCAACTGACGGCAAGGCGTTCACCTTCGTGAACACCGCGGCCCTACCCACGCTGACGCCACTGGCGAGCACCGGATCGGCGGTGGTCGCGCTGATGATGATCGCCCTCGCGGGCGGCCTTATGGGAATCGTGACCCTCGCCACCCGGCGCCGCACCTCGCATGCGAGGCACGGATCCCGGTAACGGGCGCTGAGAGGGTCCCGCACTCTCGGAGGCGGTAACAGGGAGTCGAGTGGGGCGTCGGACGGTTTTGTCCGACGCCCCACTCGACGTCCGCATCCGCCTGACCTCCACGCCTCCCGACGAAAGGACGGGTGGGATGCGGATTCCGATTGCGACATGCTCGTGGCGAACCTCGGCGACGGGGTGTTCGGCGCTATCAATTCGGCGTGCCTGAGATTCGCCGTGACCGTTATGGGGGTGACATTATCAATGCGCTGTCTCCGCCTCCCGCGAACCGGGCCGGACGGATCTGTTCGCGGGAGGCAATGATCCATGATCATCCGGCTCAGACGTCCGGAAGGTGAAGCGCATTCCTCGCAACGGAAGAGGATGGCAATACAACACGATGCCTCAGAAATCTCCATGAGACATCCGGCTTGGGAGCCACTTGACAGAATCGAACTGTCGACCTGCTCATTACGAGTGAGCCGCTCT
>CALEGL010000300.1 GCA_937876495.1 uncultured Bifidobacterium sp. | reverse complement strand
CGGCGGGCGGGTGCGGCAGATAACGGGCGCAGCCCGGGTCCCCGCCCAGGCACGAGCGCGGGAGTGAAGTGCGAGGCCGAGTCGGCGAAGCGTCTCATGCCTTCGACGAGGTCGTCGGCGGCAAGCGCGTAGGAGAAGCGCAGATAGCCGAGGGCCCCGAAGGCCTCGCCGGGAACGGCGGCCACATGCCCCTCGTCGAGAAGCAGAGCCGCCAGCGCCGCCGAGGAGTCCGCGACGGACCCGTGGGGACCGATCGGACGGTTCAGAAGACCGGCGACGTCGGCGAAGGCATAAAAGGCCCCTTTCGGAGTCGGGCAGTCGACGCCGTCGATCTCGTTGAGCGCGTCGACGATGAGGCGGCGACGCCTGTCGAAGGCCTCGCGCATGGCATGCACGGCATCCAGCGGCCCCGACACCGCGGCGATGGCCGCGCGCTGGGGGACGTTGGAGACGTTGGATGACAAATGGCTCTGCAGCTTGATCGCGGCGGCCGAGACCGTGCCCGGAGCGATCATCCATCCCACGCGCCAGCCGGTCATGGCGTAGGTCTTGGCCACACCGTTGAGGATGACGAGCTGGTCACGCACCTCGGGGACGAGCGCCCCCACATAGGACGTGACGGCATCGTCGTAGTGCAGATGCTCGTAGATCTCGTCGGAGACGACCCACAACCGGTGCTCGACGGCCCAGCGGCCGATGGCCCTCACCGTATCGGCGCTCCAGATGGCTCCGGTGGGGTTCGACGGCGAGTTGAGGATGACGGCCTTCGTCCGCGACGTGCGCGCCGCCTCCAGGGCCTTCACGTCGGGTTCGAACCCACGGTCAGGCCCGGCGAACACGGGGACGGGCACGCCTCCGGCAAGCTTCACGGCCTCCGGATAGCTCGTCCAGTAAGGGGCGGGGATGATGACCTCATCGCCCGGATCGAGAAGCACCTGGAAGGTCTCGTACACCGCCTGCTTGCCGCCGTTGGTCACCAGCACCTGGGAGGGGTCCACGGCGAATCCCGAGTCGCGCAGCGTCTTGTCCGCGATCGCGCGTCGAAGTTCGGGAAGGCCGGCGGTCGGGGTGTAGCGATGGTTGCGAGGGTCGCGGCAGGCCTCGACGGCGGCCTGCACGATGTAGTCGGGGGTGGGGAAATCAGGCTCGCCGGCGCCGAATCCGATGACGTCGACGCCGGAGGCCTTCATCGCCTTCGCCTTGGAGTCGACGGCCAGTGTGGCGCTGGGGGCCACGGAGTTGATTCGGACGCTCAGAGTACGCCAGTCAGCGATGGTCATGCCGCCCACTGTATCGCCCCGTGAAGAGAACACGACGAAGGCGGCGCACATCCGATTCCGTTCAGCCGTGCCGGGCGGCCGAGCCCTCCGGGGTCTCGGCGACATCCGTGGACGGTGGCCGAAGCACGAGCACGAGGTTGTCGCGATGCACGAGGGGATGCGCGAATTCGGCGCCGAAAAGCCTTTTCAGCTGCGTGGTGGTGCGTCCGAGCATCCGAGGGACCTCCTCGGAGTCGAAACCGGACAGTCCCTTGGCGAGATGGCGCCCCTGCTCGTCGTCGATCCACACAGGATCCCCGGCGGAGAACTCCCCCTCGACTCCGATGACGCCCGCGGAGAGCAGACTCGCCCTGCCGCCCTGAACGGCCTTCGCCGCCCCCGCATCCGCCACCAGGACGCCACGAGGTTCAGCGGCAAAGCCGATCCACAGACGCCGCGACGAGCCACGGGGCTTGACGGGCGCAAAGGCCGTCCCCACGGGATCGCCCATCAGCGCGGGCCCGGCCTCCCGGGCGGAGGCGAGGACGGTGGGGATGCCGGAAACGGCCGCGACCCGAGCGGCCTCCAGCTTGGTCACCATCCCTCCGGTGCCCACCCCGGACGAGCTTCCGGCGACGCTCACGGCCGACATGACGGCGATGACGTCCGGGACGAAGGGAATGCGATGCGCGCCGGGCGTGGAGGGCGGAGCCGAGTACAGACCGTCCACGTCGGTGAGCAGCACCAGAGCGTCGGCCCGCACGATGTTGGCGACGAGCGCCGAGAGATGGTCGTTGTCACCGAAGCGGATCTCATTGCTTGCCAGGGCGTCGTTCTCGTTGACGATGGGCACGACCCCCAAATCGAGCATCCTCAGAAGCGTGCGCTGGGCGTTGCGGTACTGCACGGCGCGGATGGTGTCCTGGGCCGTCAGCAGAATCTGTCCCACGCGCACGCCGAACCTGGCGAACGAGGTCTCGTACCGGGCCATGAGCAGACCCTGACCCACCGAGGCGGTGGCCTGTTGCGTCGCCAGGTCCTCGGGGCGTGACTGGAAGCCCAGCGGGCCGAAGCCGGCTGCTATGGCACCCGAGGACACCACGACGATCCGGGCGTCGAGCAGACGCGTGCGGGCGACCGCGGAGACGAAGGCCTCGAGACGGTCCACGTCAAGGTGCCCGGAGGACTGGGTCAGAGAGCTCGACCCTATCTTGACGACAAGCGTGCGCGCCTGGGCGACGCGCGCCCGGACCGCCGACTCATCGACGGCGTCGACGCGCGTCACTTCCCGCCATCCCTTCCGGGCGCGTCCTTCCTCGGGGCAACGTCCTGCGCATCATCGCTCGCGTCATCACGCGCGGGGGAATCCGCGGGGCCGTTCCCCTCCGAGGACTCCCCGGCGGAGCCGTCCGTCACGGAATCCGCATCCCCGCCCCGGCCGAGGATCGCCTGCTCGTCATGAGGGTCGTCGTCCACGGACGGGTCGGCCCAATGCCCGGCCTTCCTTTCGGCGTCCAGGGCCTGACGGACGGCGGCGCGGGCGTCCATCATCTCGTGGTATTCGCGCCGGCGCTCCGTGTTCGTGCGGCGATGGGCCCTGTCGTCGGTCTCTTCGAGACGCAGGTCCCTGCCCCGGGCGCCCAGCTGCGAGCCATCCAGCAGCTCGGCTCCGGCGGCGATGGTCGGATCCCAATCGAAGGCCACGGCGTCCCGTCCCCTGCCGATGACAACCTCGTCGCCCGGCCGGGCGCCCTGGCGCCTGAGCTCGTCCTCGACACCGAGACGGGCGAGTCTGTCGGCCAGATATCCGACGGCCTCGTCATTGTCGAAGTTCGTCTGGCGCACCCAGCGTTCGGGCTTCTCGCCGATGACGACATAGCTGGGGGCGTCGGTCCTCCCCTTGCGCTCGATCCGGAAGTCGGGCCCATCGGCCGCCGGCACGCGGCGGCGCGTGGAGGGGCTGTCCAGCGGACGGACCACGACTCTGTCCTCCTCGGCCTGGCGTTCGCGAAGCTCCACCTCGTGGCGCAGACGCCCGACGAGCGTCCCCAGGGCGTATCCCAGCTCCTTGAGGCCCTCATGGGTCACGGTGGAGACCTCGAACACCGTCAGCCCCAGAGCCACGAAGTCGGGACGCACGAGGTCAGCCAGGGCCCGGGCATCCGGAATGTCGATCTTCGTCAGGATGATGACGCGCGGACGCTCCGGGATGGGGATGACCCCGAGGGGCAGGTCGAGACGGGCCGCGTACTGGGCGAGCTCGTGCTCGATGGCACGGTAGTCGGACATCGGGTCGCGCCCGGACTCGAGGGTGGCGCAGTCGATGACGTGCGCGATGACCTCAGTGCGCTCGATATGCCGCAGGAACTCGAGTCCCAGGCCCTTGCCCTGCGCGGCGCCGGGGATGAGACCCGGGACGTCTGCGACGGTGAAGCGCATCTCGCCGGCGCTGACGACGCCAAGGTTGGGCACGAGGGTGGTGAAGGGGTAGTCGGCGATCTTGGGCCGGGCTGCGCTCATCGCGGCGATGAGACTCGACTTGCCTGCCGAGGGGAAGCCCACAAGGGCGACGTCGGCGATGGATTTGAGCTCGAGGACGACGTCCCTCTCCTCGCCGGTCTCTCCCAGCAGGGCGAAGCCAGGCGCACGACGCATCCGGTTCGCCAGAGCGGCGTTGCCCAGCCCTCCCGCGCCGCCCGCGGCGGCGACGAAGCGGTCGCCCTCACGCCTGAGGTCGGCGAGCTGAGGGCCATGCCCATGGCCCTGTGCGCCATCGGGAGCCGCCTCGAAGACCACGGTTCCGACGGGGACGGGAAGCACGAGGTCCTCGCCGTTCGAACCGTCCTTGGTGTCGCCCCGGCCCCTGGTGCCGTCGCCGGCTCGGCGATGCGGCACGCAGCGGTAGCCCAGCAGGCTGGTGCTGCCGTGGTCGGCCACGAACATCACGGACCCGCCGCCGCCTCCCCCGCCGCCGCTGGGTCCCGCCAGGCGCCCGTACCTCTCGCCCCCGCCGCCCGCCGCTCCC
>CALEGL010000299.1 GCA_937876495.1 uncultured Bifidobacterium sp. | reverse complement strand
ACCAGAAGACCAACTGGGAGAGCGGCGACCCGAAGAAGCAGGTGCGCTGCATCTACGTGGCCGTCGGCCAGAAGGGGTCCACGATCGCCTCCGTGCGACAGAGCCTCGAGGAATCCGGAGCGATGGAGTACACGACCATCGTGGCGAGCCCCGCATCCGACTCCGCCGGCTTCAAGTACATCGCCCCGTACACCGGCTCGGCCATCGGCCAGCACTGGATGTACCACGGCAAGCACGTGCTCATCGTCTTCGACGACCTGTCCAAGCAGGCCGAGGCGTACCGCTCGATCTCGCTGCTGCTGCGTCGCCCGCCGGGGCGTGAGGCCTACCCTGGCGACGTGTTCTACCTGCACTCCCGTCTGCTGGAACGCTGCGCCAAGCTGTCGGACGATCTCGGCGGGGGCTCGATGACCGGACTGCCGATCATCGAGACGAAGGCTAACGACGTGTCCGCCTACATTCCGACCAACGTGATCTCCATCACCGACGGTCAGATCTTCCTGCAGTCCGACCTCTTCAACGCCAACCAGCGCCCGGCCGTGGACGTGGGCATCTCGGTGTCCCGCGTCGGCGGCGCCGCGCAGACGAAGGCCCTCAAGAAGGTCTCCGGCACGCTGAAGATCTCGCTGGCTCAGTACCGGTCCCTCGAGTCCTTCGCGATGTTCGCCTCCGATCTGGATGCGGCGTCCAAGGCGCAGCTCACCCGCGGCGCGAGGCTGACGGAGCTGCTCAAGCAGCCCCAGTTCTCCCCGTACTCGATGGAGCAGGAGGTCGTCTCGGTGTGGGCCGGCACGCACGGCAAGCTCGACGACCTCGACCTGGCCGACGTGCTGCCCTTCGAGAAGGCCATGCTGGACTATCTGGCCCATAACACGGACATCCTCACGACGATCCGCGACACGGAGGACTTCACCAAGGACACCGAAGCGGCGCTGGACAAGGCCGTCGACGACTTCCGGGCCACCTACGTGACCAAGGCCGGCAAGCCCCTGGTCGAGAAGAAGCCCGCTGCGAAGCAGGACGTCCCCGTCGAGCAGGAGAAGATCGTGGCCGGGGAGAAGTGAGCCATGGGTTCCCAACTCGCCCTCAAGTCGAGGATCGCCTCGACGACCTCGCTGCAGAAGATCTTCAACGCCCAGGAGATGATTGCGTCCTCGCACATCGCCAAGGCGCGTGACGTGGCGCTGAACGCGAAGCCGTACACCGACGCGATCTTCGACGCGGTGCAGGCCCTCGTGGCCCACACCCACGTCACGCACCCGATCGTGCGCAAGGAGGAGGACAACCCCCGTGTGGCCGTGCTTGCGCTGACCGCGGACCGCGGGATGGCGGGGGCCTACACCTCCTCCATCATCCGCGAGACCGAGTCACTGCTGGGCCGGCTCGAAGGGCAGGGACGGCAGTCGCAGCTCTACGTCTACGGACGCCGTGGGGTGACGTACTACAAGTACCGCAACCGCGACATCGCCGGGACATGGGAGGGCGACTCCGACCATCCCGGCGTCGAGGTGGCCGAGTCCATCTCCTCCGCGCTGCTGGACGCCTATATGAAGGATGCCGCCCACGGCGGCGTCTCCGAGCTGTATGTCGTGTTCACCGAATTCGTGAACATGGTCGTCCAGAAGGTGCGGGTGCTCAGGATGCTTCCCGTGGAGCTCGTGCGTCCCGAGGAGCAGGACTCCGGCCCCGTCCCCGAGGAGGAGGCCGAGAAGGCCGCGCCGCTGTACTCCTTCGAGCCCAGCGTCGACGAGGTCCTGGACGCCGTCCTTCCCAAGTACATCCAGTCGCGCATCCATGAGTGCCTGCTCACCTCGGCCGCGTCGGAGACCGCCAGCCGGCAGAACGCCATGCATACGGCCACCGACAACGCCAAGAATCTCATCGACGACCTCACGAGGAAGCTCAACGCCTCCCGCCAGGCCTCGATCACCCAGGAACTCACCGAAATCATCGGCAGCGCCGATGCGCTGAACAAAGAGGAAGAGTAGGAACGCATATGGCTGAGAACCAGTCCACAGCGGCTCCGGAGGACACGGCAGCCGAGCCGACCGTCGGGCGCATCACGCGCGTCCAGGGGTCGGTCATCGACGTCGAGTTCCCGGTCGGCCACCTGCCCGACATCTACAACGCCCTCAAGGTCAAGATCACCAACGTGGGCAACACGGAGGGCGAGACCCTCCACGAGATCCCCATGGAGGTCGAGCAGCATCTCGGCGACTCCACGGTGCGCGCGGTGGCCCTCAAGCCCACCGACGGCCTCGTGCGCGGGGCCGAGGTCACCGACACCGGCGGCCCCATCGAGGTCCCCGTCGGCGACGTGACCAAGGGCCACGTCTTCGACGTCTCGGGCAACATCCTCAACAGGAAGCAGGACGAGGTCGTCAAGGTCACGGAGCGCTGGCCCATCCACCGCAATCCGCCGGCCTTCGACGAGCTCGAGTCCAAGACGCAGATGTTCGAGACGGGCATCAAGGTCATCGATCTGCTCACCCCGTACGTCGAGGGCGGCAAGATCGGCCTGTTCGGCGGCGCCGGCGTCGGCAAGACCGTGCTCATCCAGGAGATGATCCAGCGCGTGGCGCAGAACCACGGCGGCGTCTCCGTGTTCGCGGGCGTCGGCGAACGCACCCGCGAGGGCAACGACCTCATCGGTGAGATGCAGGAGGCCGGGGTCCTCGAGAAGACCGCGCTGGTCTTCGGCCAGATGGACGAGCCCCCGGGGACGCGTCTGCGCGTCCCGCTGACGGCCCTGACGATGGCGGAGTACTTCAGGGACGTCGAGAACCAGGACGTGCTGCTGTTCATCGACAACATCTTCCGGTTCACCCAGGCGGGTTCCGAGGTCTCCACGCTGCTCGGCCGCATGCCGTCCGCCGTCGGCTACCAGCCGAACCTCGCCGACGAGATGGGCGCCCTCCAGGAGCGCATCACCTCGACCCGTGGCCACTCCATCACCTCGCTGCAGGCCATCTACGTGCCCGCCGACGACTACACGGACCCGGCCCCGGCGACGACTTTCGCGCATCTGGACGCCACCACCGAACTGTCCCGCGACATCGCGTCCAAGGGCATCTACCCGGCCGTGGACCCGCTGGCCTCCACGTCGAGGATTCTCGACCCCCGATACGTCGGCCAGGCCCACTACGAGTGCGCCAACCGAGTCAAGGCCATCCTGCAGAGAAACAAGGAGCTGCAGGACATCATCGCCCTGATCGGCATCGACGAGCTGGGCGAGGAGGACAAGACCACCGTCAACCGCGCTCGCCGCATCGAGCAGTTCCTCGGCCAGAACTTCTACGTGGCCGAGAAGTTCACGGGCCGCCCGGGATCCTACGTCCCGGCCGACGAGACCATCGAGGCCTTCACCCGCATCTGCGACGGCGTCTATGACGACGTGCCGGTGCAGGCGTTCTCCGGGATCGGTGGCATCGACGACCTCGAGAAGAAGTGGCACGACATGCAGAAGGAGTACGGAGCCTGACATGACCGCCACCATGAGCGTCACCATCGTCGCCGCGGACCATCCCATCTGGTCCGGCCAGGCGCGGTCCGTCACCATCCCCGCGGCCGAGGGCGGCATGGGCATCCTGCCGGATCACGAGCCGGTGCTCACGCTCATCCGCAAGGGGACCGTTTCGGTGATCGAACCCGATGGCGCGCGCCGTTCCTTTGACGTGGGCGACGGGTTCATCTCCTTCGACTCCAACAGGCTCACCGCGGCCGTCGACCGTGGCCAGGCCAGTGCGGGAGCCGCGGCGGAGGGCTGAAAGAGCTGGTCGCCGTCCACTGCAATGCGGGCGCGGATGCCTCTGGGCATTCGCGCCCGCATTTTTATCCTCTCATCCCAGACCCGCGCGTTCTCCGCGGACCCATGGGCGCCGGGTGGTCAGCGCGCTCCCGGAAGTCGGTGGCCGACCGCCGTCGGCCGTTCCCTGCATGGGTTCCGTGTTCCGGTTCTGCGCCAACCGGGATGACGGACGTCTTCCGGATGGCCATCGACGTCGTTGCTAGAGTGGGTCGGGTGCGCATCATCGTTGCCGACTGCAGTGCCGAATACTCCGGACGGCTCCAGGCCTCCCTGCCCCAGGCGCGTCGCGTCATCCTCCTCAAGGCCGACGGCAGCGTGCTCATCTTCTCCGAGATCGGCTCGTCCAAGCCGCTCACCTGGATGGCCGCCCCCTGCACGATGCGCGAGGTCATCGTGAATCCGCCTTCGCCCCCGGCTTCCGTTTCTGCTTCCGCTTCATAGTCTTTTTCCCTCTCGGATTCCTTCTCTCCTCCCTCG
>CALEGL010000298.1 GCA_937876495.1 uncultured Bifidobacterium sp. | reverse complement strand
GACGACATCATCGACGAATCGGATCTGCGCCGCGGAAAACCCAGCGCGCACCGCGCCCTGGCCGATGTGACGGGCGATGACGTGATGGGCCGTGGACTGGGCCTCATGCTCGGCGACATCCTCGCCACAGCCAGCATCGACGTGGCGGAACGGGCCTCCCGAAAACTGGAGCATACCCCCGACCTCATGGACGCCTTTCTCGCCATGCAGCGCGACGTCGGCGCCGGACAGGTGCTCGACCTCGCCGTCGGACTCGCCCCGCTGGACGACATCCCGCGACTTACCCGCGAATCCCTTAACGTCTTCCGCTGGAAAACGGCCAGCTACACGACCGTCGCACCTCTGAGACTGGGCTTCCTCGCCTCGGGGGCGATGACCGGGCCGGAGGCGTCGCGCCTGTCCCTGGCGGTCGGCGAACCTCTGGGCATCGCCTTCCAGCTGGCCGATGACCTGCTGGACGTCATCGGATCGAGCGCGTCCACGGGCAAGCCGGTGGGCGGCGACATCCGCGAGGGCAAACGCACTGTGCTTCTCGCCGATGCCCTCGCCGGCTCCGGTCCCGCCAATCGCGCCGAGCTCATCCGCATGTTCCGTGCCCCCGAAAGAAACGACGCGGATGTTGCCCGAGCCATCGCACTGTTCCGTTCGACCGGCGCGATCGAACGCTCCCATTCGCGCATCCGCTCCCTCTGGTCCCAGGCGGCCGAGGCGATCGTCCGCATGGGGCTTCCCGACGACGACAGGGACATGCTTCTCGACGAGTGCAGGGACTTCGTGCCGATGATCGGGCCGAACCCGTCGGCGTGATCCCGGCCCTATAGACTGGAAACCGTTCGTCCGAACAGGACGACGGATGCATGTCCGTGCGCGTCCGCCGAAGCGCCGCGTCCGGATGCGCATGGCATCGTCAAGTGATCTGCAGCGACGTCGATACAGGGGGCCGAACGGGAATGGGTGACGCCACCACACGGCCGGACCAGGGCCTGATCGATGGGCGATACCGTGTCACGGGCCGCATCGCATCGGGTGGTATGGCTACGGTGTACAAAGCCGTCGACGAACGGCTCGATCGACCGGTGGCCATCAAGGTGATGCACGCCCAGCTGGCCCAGGGACCCCATCGCGACGAGTACGTGGCACGCTTCCATCGCGAGGCCCGGTCCGCGGCCGCTCTCGCCAGCCCCCATATCGTGCAGGTGTATGACACCGGCGAATGGAGAGGCCGTGAGTTCCTCGTCATGGAGTACGTGCACGGCGTCACGCTGCGTAGCGAGATGGAGCGTCAGCGGATCTTCGACGTCCGGTCGACGCTGCGCATCATCGCCGAGACCCTCGATGGTCTGGCGACGGCTCATCGTGCGGGTCTGGTCCATCGGGACATCAAGCCCGAAAACATCCTCATCAACGACCGGGGACGCGTCCAGATCACCGATTTCGGACTGGCGAAGACCGTCGACCAGGCGACCCTGTCCTCCACGGGCATGCTGCTGGGAACCGCCTCGTATCTCGCCCCCGAGCTCATCGAATGCAACGAGGCCACCCCGCAGGGCGACCTGCACGCCGTGGGGATCGTGGCATGGGAGATGCTCACGGGGGCCGTCCCCTTCGTCTCCGACAACCCCGTCACGCTGGTCTTCCGCCACGTCCACGAGGATGTCCCACCCCTGGACTCCGTCTGCACGGGCATCGAACCCGCGCTGTCGCGCTTCGTGGCGCATCTGACCGCGCGTGACCTTGTCCTGCGCCCGCCTGACGCCGACGCGGCGCTGGAGGAGCTACGCCGGATGGCGGCCGCGCTCCCCTCAAAGGCATGGTCATATATGCGCCCCGACCATGACACGAAGCGATTCGAAACCGCATTCCCCGGACTCGTCCCGCCGCCGTCGCCGACCGGGACCGCGCATGGCATCCATGACGCGGACGACACGAATCGCATGCATGACACGGACGTGACGCGGAACACGGATGATGAGGACGCCGCTCACGATGGCAGTGCGGCATCCACGCAGCCGGCGTTCGATGACAGGACGCCCCCGCTGCGCCCCGCCGTCGTGCCCCGCTCCACCGTTCCGACGTCCGATGAAAGGATGCCCATCGGGACGTCCGATGACGCATCCCCGGATGACGGTCCGAGCGGCGACGACCCACTGGACGCCATGGACAGTGGCGGGCATGGCGCATCGGACGACATCACGGACGACACGGCCCCTCTGGTGAGGACGTCCCCGGGGAAGACGACGAGAACCTCCCTGCCCAGGGTCCTGTCCACGCACTCTCCGAGGGCTTCCTCATCCTCGCCGACGACCGTGATGGAGACGGATCGGACCGCCGGCCCGACCGCCGCGGCCACTTTGACGCCTACGCCGCATCCCTCATCGTCGGAGCCTCCCGTGGCTCCATCGCGGACGTCTCGTCTTGGGCCCCCCATCCCATCGTCCCGCGGACGGCATCTCGGAGCCATGCCCTCTACAGCGGCCGCTGGTGGAGTACGCGGACGACGCGTCATGCTTCCCCTGGCTCTCGCGGCCGTGGCTCTGGTCGTCCTCGCCGGAGCCGGGATCTGGTGGTATCTGTTCGGCCCGGGAAGCTACTGGACCATGCCCCGCCCTCAGGGGCTGTCCTGCACGTCATCATCCGCCTGCGTCATCAGGAACGTGGACTGGAAGGCCTACCGAAGCACTCTGAAGGTGGCGGGAATCCCCTATGCCGAGAAGACCAGCTACAGCGACGACATCGCCAGCGGACGGGTGATCTCGACTACTCCATCCACGGTCGGGGCCCATGTGAGCAGACGGGACGGGACGCGCGTCACCGTCGTCGTCTCCAAGGGCGTGCGCCAGGCCACGGTGCCGAAGGACATCCTCGACTCCTCCACGACGGACGGCGCCAGACCCCTCGTCGCGCTGAAGAAGGCCGGATTCACGAACATCCGCCACAACGAGGACGACGACCAGTGGTCCCTGGACGTTCCCGAAGGCGCCCTGATCAGCATCAGCGTCGATCCCGGAACGACCGTCGTCCATTCCACGGCGGTCACGGTCGTGCTGTCCAGGGGACCTATGCCGGTGAGCATGCCCGACGTCACGGGAAGAAGCCGCTCCGACGCCCAAGCCGCCTTCGACGACGCCAAGCTCGAGGCGAGCTACAGCGAGGAGTACAGCGATTCAGTGGCCAAGGGTAAGGTCATCTCGACCTCCGTGGCCGCCGGCACACAGCTGCACTGGGGCGACTCCGTCGACGTCGTCGTCTCGAAGGGTCCGGAGACGGCCGTCATCCCGTCGCTTGTGGGGAAGACGGCCTCCAATGCCACCAGCATCCTCGAAGGCCTCGGATTCAGCGTCAAGACGCAGGGGCTGAACATCCTCGGTCTCGTCCAGCAGCAGAGCTCCACGGGCGCCACGAGGCTACGCGACACCAGTGGCAAGGCCACCGTCATCACCCTCACGGTGGTGTGAAAGGTCTCACGGCCGTTCTCCGGAGGACATCGCGGGGGAGCCGAAGAACGACGTTCGAGACGCATAAGCGAGTACTTGCACGGATTTGGAGAGGTCTCCTCAATCGGGCGCCGACGAGCCGACTCGGAGCGGCAGACGCCGGCGGCCCGACTCGGAAGCGGCAGACGCCGAAACGTCAGCGGGATGCGCCCTTTGAGGTCTTCAGCTCGGCAAGCCTCTTCTTGACGGTCTGGGCGTATTCGTCGACGTAGTCCTGCCCGCTCATGGCGGCGATGGCACGGACCACGCGGTCGGTGAGCTCGCGCAGCTCCTCGTGCGTGACGGAGTCGGGGTCGTCGCGCTTCTCCACGGCGATGGGGGTTCCGTAGACCACCGTGGTGTGTCCGCGGGAGGGGATGACCTGGCCGGGCTTCTGCAGATCGCGGCTTCCGATGATGGCCGCGGGGATGATGGGGCAGCCGGTCTCGAAGGCGAGACGGGCCGCGCCGGTGTGCCCGCGGTACAGCCGCCCGTCGGGGCTTCGCGTCCCTTCGATGTGGATGCCGAACAGATGCCCCTCCTCGAGGATGCGTCTGGCATGCAGCAGGGCTCCGAGCGACTTCGACCCGCCGGAGCGATCCACGGGGAACACCCCCACCGAGGTGAACCACCACTTCTTGAAGCGACCCTTGATCCCATGCCCCTCGAAGTATTCCGCCTTGCCCATGAAATGGATCATGCGGGGGCTGGTGAGGGGAAGCAGCGCATCATCGATGACGGCAAGATGGTTGGCCGCGACGATGGCTCCGCCCGTCCTCGGGATGTTCTCCACCCCCTTGGCCTCGGGATGCATGCACCACCGTGCCAGCGGACCGAGCGTACGTACGAAGAACCAATAAAGCACCGGATCCCTCCCCCGTCATGCACGGCGCGCGTCGGGTTGACGTGCCGCACCGTTACAGTGAAGCCATGACCGACCTCAACAATAGCAACGGAGGGGACGGCGGCTCCCCGTCCGACGGATCCGACGAGGAATGGGCCCGGTTCGAACGCTCCCATGAGGACGACCTGCGCGACGTCGCCGGGTCGCGCGCCGCGAAGAGGTTCGAGCGGCATGTGCGCCGGCAGAGGCGCAAGGCGCTGCTGTCGGTCAAGGATCTGGACGACGGCAGCTTCACCGACGATCTGGGCGCGGGCCGGGGACCCAGGGATTTCACGGGCCCCAGCATTCTGGATGCGCAGGATGACGACTTCACCCCGCCGAATCCGCGTCTGGGCAGACCGCGCGCATCTCTTCTCGTCTTCGGATCGCTGCTGGTGGCGGGCATCGCCGGCATCATCGCCGCTGCGTTCCTACCGTCCCTGGCGGGGCTCTTGGGCTCGGTATGCGGAACGGCCGCCGTCATCGGAGGGGCCGGTCTGGTCATCATGCGGCGCGAAGGCGGCTCCCCCGGCCGCGATCCGGACGATGACGGAGCCCGCGTCTAGGCTTATCCCGTCCGGCCGGCGACGGCCGTCATCCGAGGTCACCGGCCGGCATCGGCAAACGGAAAAGGAAATCCCGGTGCATGCGCATGCATCGGGATTGGTCCATCATGTTTCCGACATCATGTTCCGGGGAATTCTCGGAAACGAGGAATCCCCGGAAAGCCGCCGAAGCGCGGCCATCCAGAAGAAGGACGGACGACCCTGGGAGCCGACTTGAAGAAACGCCGCAGGCGCCCCCGAATCTTCTTCAGCGCGACTAGCGTGCAGCGACGGCGGCCTTGAGCCAGCGGTCGAGCAGAGCGGCGGCGCGACCGGAGTCGACCTCCTTCTCGGCAAGGGCGTAGGCGGCGGAGAAACGGTCGGTCAGGGAGGCCGAGGAATCCGGCAGCAGCCTGCCATCAGCGACGATGGCCGAAGCCGCGTTGAGCAGGGCCGTCTCACGGTAGGGAACGTCATCCCCGGCAAGGAACTCCCGCATCTTCGCTGCGTTGTAGGCGGGCTCCGCGCCCTTGAGGTCGGCGACGGTGACGGGCGTGAGCCCCAGCTCCCGGGCGGGATCGAAGCTCGACTCCTCGACCTTCCCGTCGCGAATCTCCCAGACGGAGACGGGACCGGTGGGGGCCATCTCGTCCAGCCCCTCCGCGGAGGTGTACACCATACCGGTCTGTGCGCGCTTCGCATACACCTCGGCCATGATGGGGCTCAGACGCCTGTCGGCGCATCCGATGGCCACATGGGCGGGCTTGGCGGGGTTCGTCAGAGGTCCCAGGACGTTGAAGACGCAGGGGATCCCCAGTGCCGAACGCACGGGGCCGACGAAGCGCATCGCCGGATGGAAGGTCTTGGCGAAGGCGAAGGTGATGCCCACCTCGTCGCCGATCCGTCCCACGGCCTCGGGCTTGAGATCCAGAGGAAGTCCCAGCGCCTCAAGGCAGTCGGCGGCTCCGCATTTGCTGGAGGCGGCGCGGTTGCCATGCTTGACGATCTTGACGCCGGCGGATGCGGCGACCACGGAGGCCATGGTCGACAGATTCACGGTGGCGGCGCCGTCACCACCGGTGCCGACGATGTCCGTCGTCTCACCGGAGACGTGCAGCGGCACGGCATGGGCGACCATGGCGTTGGCGGCGCCGAAGACCTCGGGGCTTGTCAGCCCGAGCTGCTGCTGGGTGGCCAGGACGGCCCCGACGGCGGCGGGATTGGCGTTGCCGTCCATCAGGTCGTTGACGAACCAGTGGGATTCCTCCGCATTCAGATGCCGTCCGGAGACGAGCTCCGTGAGAATCGACTTCCACGTGATCTCCGCCATGTTTCCTCCCTTGCCCTCCTGCCACCGACGCGGGCGACGGTGGCCATTGTAGTACCGGCCGATGTCGGGGCGACCGAGCGGATCAGCGCTCGTTCTGTCCGTGGCACATCTTGTATTTGCGTCCGGATCCGCAGGGGCACGGGGCGTTTCGCGAGGTGCCCGGGAAGGTGCGTCCGTCGGCCCACGGAGCGTGGGTCTCCTCGCTCTTGGGCCTGCGCGAGGCGGGCACCTTGGCGTCGGCGTGGCTGAGCGGCTGGGGACCGGTGATTCCGGCAGGCCGACCCTCATCCTCGGATTCGGTGTCCGAGGACTCATCGTCGTCATCCGTTCCGTTCCGGCGGTCGGCGGCGGCCTTCGCGACGTCGTCGCTCTCGTCCACGGCATCGGGATCCTCGGGCGCCTCTGCGGAGACCGGCTCGTCGTCATGGTCGCCGGAGGGCACGCCGATGGTCTTCTCGGCCTCGTCCACCGCCACGTCCTCGTCCTTCTCGGTGCCAAGATCCTCGGTCTGGGCGACCCGCTCGATGTCGATGTGGAAGAGCAGCTGGACGCTCTCCTCCTTGATCGCCTCGACCATGGAGTTGTACATCTGGTACCCCTCGCGCTGATACTCCACCAGCGGATCGCGCTGGCCCATTCCGCGCAGGCCGATGCCGTCCTTGAGATAGTCCATCTCATAGAGGTGCTCACGCCACTTGCGGTCAAGCACGGCGAGCACCACCCGGCGCTCGAGCTGCCGCAGAGCCTCGCTTCCTACCTTCTCCTCGAAGCCCTCGTACTGCTCGGAGGCGTCCTTGACGATGATGTCGCGCAGCGTCTCAGGCGCCTTCGCACGCTTCTTCACCGCCAGAGTGGACTTACGGGCCTCGTCGGGGTCGACCGTGACGGGGAACACGGCGTTCAGGGCCGTGAACAGACCCTTCCAGTCCCAGCGCTCAGGGCGGTCTGAGCCGTTGTTGGCGCCGCGGATGTAGCTGTCCACGGTGTCAGAGATGAAGCGCAGGATGTCCTCGTGGATGTCGGCGCCCTTGAGCACGGCCTGGCGCTCGGCGTAGATGACCTTGCGCTGCTTGTTCATGACGTCGTCGTACTTGAGGACGTTCTTGCGGATCTCGAAGTTGCGGGACTCCACGGCCTTCTGCGCGTTGCGCACGCCCTTGGAGACGCTCTTGGACTCGATGGGCTCGCCCTCCGGCAGACCCTTGGCCATGACGCGGGCGACGAGCTGCGTGTTGAACAGTCTCATGAGGTCGTCCTCGAGACTCAGGTAGAAGCGGGATTCGCCCGGATCACCCTGGCGTCCGGAACGGCCGCGCAGCTGGTTGTCGATGCGCCGCGACTCGTGGCGCTCGGTGCCGAGGACGTACAGGCCGCCCAGACGGACGACCTCCTCGTGCTCGTCCTTCGCCTTCGCCTTGGCCTCGGCGAGGGCGCCCGGCCAGCGCTTCTCGTACTCCTCCGGCGTGTCGTCCGGGGAGTAGCCCTCGGCCTTGAGCTTCTGGTCGGCGAGGAACTCGACGTTGCCGCCGAGCATGATGTCGGTGCCGCGACCGGCCATGTTGGTCGCCACGGTGACGGCGCCCTTGCGCCCGGCGACGGCGACGACGCCGGCCTCCTGCGCATGCTGCTTCGCGTTGAGCACCTGATGCGGAATGCCCGCCACGTCGAGCAGCGAGGAGACGACCTCGGAGCTTTCGACACTCGCGGTGCCGAGCAGCACCGGCTGGCCCTTGGCGTGCCGCTTCGCCACGTCCTTGACGATGGCGGCGAGCTTCTCCTTCTTCGTGCGGAAGATCAGGTCGTCCTGGTCCTTGCGGATCATCGGCTTGTTCGTCGGGATGGGAAGCACGCCGAGCTTGTAGGTGCCCATGAATTCGGCCGCCTCGGTCTCGGCCGTTCCGGTCATGCCGGCGAGCTTGTCGTACATGCGGAAGTAGTTCTGCAGGGTGATGGTGGCGAAGGTCTGGTTCTCGGGACGGACCTCCACGCCCTCCTTCGCCTCGATGGCCTGGTGCAGGCCCTCGTTGTAGCGGCGGCCGGGAAGGATGCGGCCGGTGTGCTCGTCGACGATAAGCACCTCGCCGTGGGTGACGACGTAGTCGCGGTCGCGCAGGAAGAGCTCCTTGGCCTTGATGGCGTTGTTGAGATAGCCGATGAGAGCCGTGTTGCTGGGTTCGTACAGGTTATCGATGCCAAGGAAGTCCTCGACCTTGGTGATGCCGGGGTCGAGGATGCCGACGGTCTTCTTCTTCTCGTCGACCTCGTAGTCCTCGTCACGGGTGAGCTTCGGCACCAGACGAGCGAACTGGCGGTACCAGCGCGTGACGTCGCCCTCTGCTGGGCCCGAGATGATCAGAGGCGTGCGGGCCTCGTCGATGAGGATGGAGTCCACCTCGTCGACGATGGCGTAGTGATGACCGCGCTGGACGAGCTCGCTTTTGTCCCAGGCCATGTTGTCGCGCAGATAGTCGAATCCGAACTCGTTGTTGGTGCCGTAGGTGATGTCCGCCGCGTACTGCTTGCGCCGCTCCGGCGGCTTCTGGTTGGTGATGATGCAGCCGACGCTCATCCCCAGGAAGCGGAAGATGCGCCCCATGAGCTCGCTCTGGTAGCTGGCCAGGTAGTCGTTCACGGTGACCACGTGCACGCCCTTGCCCTCAAGCGCGTTGAGATAGCTGGGCAGGGTCGCCACAAGAGTCTTGCCCTCGCCGGTCTTCATCTCGGCGATGTTTCCCCAGTGCAGGGCGGCTCCGCCCATGACCTGCACGTCGAAGTGGCGCTGACCCAGCGTCCTCTTGGACACCTCGCGCACGGTGGCGAAGGCTTCCGGCATGAGCTTGTCCAGGCTCTCGCCGTTCTCGAGGCGCTGCTTGAACTTCGCCGTCTGCCCTTTGAGCTCGTCGTCGTCCAGAGAGGAGATCTCGTCCTCCAGCGCGTTCACCGCCTTGGCCACGGCCTCCAGCTTCTTGATCTGGTGACCTTCGCCCATGCGCAGGGCCTTGTCGACGATATCCACCACGTTTCGCTCCCTTGTCAGTTCCACCGGGATCCCGGTCTCGATGGCCGGGCACAAGCCACGGTTCAGTGTACGCGACCGTTCCGATAACCGCGTTCGCCGAACCGCCCGCCGCGTCCCCCTCCGATGGGATCATGCGCATGCTTCATGCGCATGCTTCGTGCGCGTCCCCGAGCCGGGATGGTTCGACCGACCGTCCGATGGACCCATCGTCCCGGGCCGCCCTCTGCCGGCCGGCCACGACAATCCCCTGCCGTCATGAATCCCATGCCGTCATGCCGCATTCCATTGCGCTCTGTCGGGTCCC